>CATMOC010000001.1 GCA_950071955.1 uncultured Mesorhizobium sp.
GCGATGAGCACGGCCATATCTCTATCTCTCACGTTGAACTAGGGCGCATGTTCGCCCGTATGGTGTCCGAAGCCTATCAGCAAGAAACGGGAACGATGCGCAAAGTGAACGGCCTACAGCTTGGCTACGAATCTCGCTGCGCCCGGCCGCACGCTTTCGACGTCATGCTTGGCAGCCAACTCGGCGTGGGAGCCTACCGCGCTCTGGTCGAACAACGCCTGAATGGAGTGATGGTTTCCGTCTCCGGCCAGTTAGAACTAAGGTACGTCCCGTTTGAAGAACTGGTCGATCCCGAGACGCTAGTGACCAAGATCCGCCGCATCATCGAGGATTTATCCCTCGAAGTGGCGACCCCCGCCGAAGCCCGCGAGCGCCTGGCCTTAAAGGGCGGTGACCAGGTCGGCTTCTAGGAAACGATAAAGTGTCTAGGCGCCCAAGTAATATTGTTTGATCATATCGTTGTCTTTCAGGTCCTGGGCGCTCTTGCCTTCGAACTCGATCTGGCCATGGACGATGATGTAGCCGCGATCAGCAATCTTGATGGCTTGGTTGAAGTTCTGCTCCGCCATCAGGATGGTGAGGTCGCGAAGTTCTTTCAATTCCTTGATCTTGGCGATCATCCGGCTGACCAAAATCGGCGCCAGCCCGACCGAGGGTTCATCGACAAGGAGAAATTTGGGTTCCGACATCAGTGCCCGGGCCACGGCCACCATCTGTTGCTCGCCGCCGCTCATGCTTCCGGCCAATTGACGGCGGCGTTCCTTGAGGACGGGAAAGGTCTCGAACACGAAGTTCAAATTCTCGTCAATTTTGGCGCGCGCCGCATTTCGGAAGGCGCCGAGGATCAAGTTTTCTTCAACACTCAGACTGGCAAACAGGCGCCTGCCCTCGGGGACCAAGGCAACCCCTAGATCGACGACTTCCTGCGGCGCCTTGCCGACCAGGTCGATGCTTTTGCCATCCACATTGAGAACGATTTCCCCGGCCTCCGGGGTGATGATACCCATGACGCATTTGAGCAAGGTGCTTTTGCCGTTGCCGTTTGAGCCCAGGAGAACGACGGTTTCGCCGTCGTTCACCGAAATTGCGACGTCATGCAGCACTTGAACGGGGCCGTACCCCGCCTTCCCAATGTTGATGCTGATGCTACTCGCCAAGATAAGCCCTCTCCACATCGGGGTTTTGAACGACTTCATCCGGCGTGCCCTCGGCAATCTTCTGGCCGGCATCAAGAACGACGATCCGTTGTGAAAAACGCATTACGGCGCGCATGATGTGTTCGATCATGATGACGGCCAACCCGTGCTCATTGAGGGTCATCAAAATCTCCAAGATTTCATCGACTTCCGAGCTGGAAAGGCCAGCCATGGCTTCATCGGAAATCAGCAATTTCGGCTTGGCCGCCAAGGCGCGAGCAAGTTCCAGCTTGCGGAGGCCGACCTGGGTCAGGTCGGCGGAAAGTTCGTGGGCGCGATCGGCAAACCCGATCATCTGTAATACTTCCATGGCCTGGTCGTGTATGTGGTGATGCTCGCCCCGGTCCCGCGCCGCGAAATCCAACGGGACGCACAGGTTTTCGAGTACCGTCATGCTTTTGAAGGGCTTGGGAATTTGGAAGCTGCGGGCAATGCCAAGGCGCGCGCGTTTATAGGCCGGCAGCGCTTTTATTTCCTGTCCCTCGTACAGGATTGATCCTGCGTCATTGTTGAGGGCACCCGTGATACAATTGATCATCGTGGTTTTGCCGGATCCATTGGGTCCGATCAGGCCCAGACGTTCGCCCGGCCCAAGATGCAGATTGACTTGATTGAGAGCGACGAACCCGCCGAATGTCTTGGTCAGGTCGGTCACTTGAAGGACAGGGGCGCTCATCGGGACCGCCTCTTTTTCAAGTAATCCTGCACCAAGCCGACAATGCCCTTCGGCGCCAGGGTGATAAATCCGACGAGCATGACGCCGACAACCAGTAAATTCATTTCAGACGAAATGGTCACGGTGATGATTTCCTGCATGCCCCCGACCACCAATGCCCCGATAACGGGGCCAAGCCAGGTCGCCGTGCCGCCGATCATGGGCATGGCAATGGCATTGACAGCGATCAGCAAGTTGAAGGCCGATGCGGGGTCGACGTAGGTGACAAAAAATGGATAGGGCGCCCCGGCGACCCCCATCATCGCCCCCATCACGGAAGTCGAAATAAGTTTCAGCTTTAGCGTCGGCACGCCGTTGCATTCGGCGGCGATTTCATCGTCGCGAATGGCCGCCAATCCCCTACCGATACGGGACGTGCTCAGGTACCGCGCCACGACGACCGAGCCAATGGCGAGGCTGAGGATCAACATGAACAACATTTCAATGTAACTATCGAAAAACAGGAATTCCTCGGGCGTCAGGATATAGGCGCCGCTGGCACCGCCGACAAACTCCCAATTGATGGCAATCGTCTCGAACACAATGGCCATGGCCAAGGTGGCGATGGCGAAGTATACGCCCTTGATCCGAAGCGTCAGGTAGCCGGCGCCCAGGCCGATCAAGCCGGACATGGCGCCGGCGGCAAGGATGAGCAGGGGAAGCGGCAGGCCAAACGCCTTGTGCAGGGCGATGGCTGTATAGGCGCCGACACCGAAAAAACCCGCACTGCCGAAATTCACGTAGCCGGTATACCCACCGAGAATGTTCCACGCCGTTGCCATGATCACCGCTTGCAGGACGACATAGCTGGCGAAGAAATAGAACTCGTTGTCGGCGACCTCGGTAAAGATCATTCCGGCAATGAATACGGCGGCCATGGAAGGCCAAAATGGATTAATTTTTTTCTTCATCTACGCCCTGCCGAACAAACCCTGCGGTCTGATAGCCAACGTCACCAGGAGGATGATGAAGCCTACGGCGGGCGCCCACGACGGGCCGTAGAATGTGGCGACGAGAGATTCTACGACGCCAATCATTAACGCCGCTGTCATGGTTCCGCCGATGCTGCCCATGCCGCCGAGAATGACGATAGCGAAAACCCGGCCGATGTAGAGACGCCCCACGGATGGTTCCACCGGACCGATGATGATCAGCAAAGAACCGGCGACGGCCGCCGTCGCCACTGCGATGCCCATGGCGAGTTGTTTGATTTTAACGGGATCGGCGCCCATCAATTGCAACGCCAAACGATCCTGCGCGACGGCCAGGTCTACGTCCCGGACGCCGAGCAGCCGATCGAGGCCGGTGACGAGCTGCTCTTCGTCATCCCCGCCGAGCACGAGGACGAGCTCGAGCGGCTGCTGGCCCCCTCGGCGCACCCGGCCTGAGCCGGCCGAGGAAGGCAGCCTGGGACGCCTCGGGCGCCTAGGACGCCTCGGCGGGCTCCAGCGGCGTCGCGTTGCGGGCGAGCAGCCAGATCATCGCCGACCAGCCGAGGCCGCGCACGGCCCAGCCGACGCCGACGCGCAGCACGCCGAGCACCGCGATCGCGAGGTCGGTGTCCATCCGGCCGGTGACGCCGAGGTAGTAGACCGGCGCCTGGAGGCAGACGTTGACCACCCCGGGCAGCATGAAGAGCCAGGTGAGCCGGGTGCACAGCCTCACGACCGGCTTCTCGTCGTGCCAGGCGACCGGGTCGCCGGTCTCGGAGCCGACGAGGAAGCCGATCATCGGCCAGCCGACCAGGCACGAGATCGCCAGCACCACGGAGTAGCCGGTGGTGTAGAGCAGGCCGGGCAGGAAGAACGACAGCGCCGCCTCGGACTCGGAGCCGCCGGAGCTGGAGGCGATGTACACGAAGAGCCAGCCGATGGCGATGCCGACCACGGCGTTCATCGCGAACTGCACGGTCTGCTTCTGCAGCAGCCGCAGCACGACCGCCCCGACGGCCAGGGTCAGGCCGGCGACGAGCGCGGTGCGCAAGTCCTTGGTGGTGAGGTAGAAGACGGTGAAGGCGAGCCCGGGGATCGCCGCCTCGAGCATCCCGCGGCGGCCGCCCAGCGACGCCGCCATCCGGGCCCGGACCACGGCCTCGACGGTCTGCGGGCCGGTCGCCGCCTGCTCGGTCACGGGAGCAGCTCGTAGCGCGGGTTGTAGATCACGCGCTGCTGGCCCTGGGTGCCGATGCGGCCCTCGATCGACATCGAGACGCCCGGGTCGATGCCGACGATCCGGCGCCGGCCCAGCCAGATCACGATGACGCTGCCGGTGCCGTCGTCGAGCTCGGCCTCCAGCGCGGGCACGCCGCCGCGGGGGCGCAGGGTGACGGTCTTGAGGCGCCCGCAGAGCTTGGCGCGCTCGCGGTCCTCGACGTCCTCGACCTTGACGGTGGCGCGTGCGACGTTCTCGCGACGCAGGTCGCGGGCGTCCTGGTCGGTGGCGTTGGCCCAGCGGCTGATGCTGCGCCGCAGCCGGCTCTTCTCGGCCATCAGGTCGTCGTGCCGCGCCGCTCGACGCGGCGGGCGTTCTCGGGCAGCGACAGCGGCAGCGGCTCGCCGACGGGCATCGGGCCCTCGCCGCGGCGCACGACGACGGTGCGCACGAGGTCCTCCCACGCGGCGACGCCCTCGCCGCCCCGCGCAGGGGCGCCGATGAGGGTGGCGCGCAGCAGCCACCGCGAGCCGTTGATGCCGAGGATCCGGGAGTGCTGCTTGGCGGTGCGGCCGTCTTCGAGGGTGCGGGTGAGCTCGCAGTGCAGCTCGGTGCCGAAGGCCCCCTCCTGCTCGGTCGCGGTGCCGCCGCGGCGGGCCATGTCGGCCGCGATCTGCGGGCGCACCTCGCTCCACAGGTCACCGTGGCGCGGCGCGGCGAAGGCGCGCAGCTCCAGGGCGCCGTCGGGACCGGCCATCAGCACGGCCTGCACGTCGCCGGAGGACTCCTCGACCTGCAGCCGCAGCTCGTGGCCCGAGGACGGCAGGATCAGCAGCGAGCCCAGGTCGACACGCTCGACACCCTCGGGGGGCGCGGGCATCTCGTCGACGTCCCAGGGGCCGACCTGCTCCTCCTGGGGCTCCGAGGAGTCCTCGACGGTCTCGGGGACCTCGGCGGACTTGCGACGGAACCTCACGGGCTGGCCTCCAGGGATGCGTTGGGTGCTGGGTGCGGGCGGGTCAGTCGGCCCGACCGGGCCCGAACCCACCGGTAGAACCGTAGCCCCCGGCGCCGCGCTCGGAGTCCGGGAGCCGGTCGACCTCCTCGAAGACCGCCTGCTCGACCCGCTGCAGCACCAGCTGCGCGACGCGGTCGCCACGGCGCAGCGAGACGGCCTCGCGCAGGTCGTGGTTGACCAGCAGCACCTTCACCTCGCCGCGGTAGCCCGCGTCGACGGTGCCCGGCGTGTTCACGATCGACAGCCCGTGCCGGGCCGCCAGGCCCGAGCGCGGGTGCACCAGGGCGACGTACCCCACCGGCAGCGCCAGCGCGATCCCGGTCGGCACCAGCGCCCGCTCCCCCGGCTCCAGGGTGACGTCGACGGTGGTGCGCAGGTCGGCGCCCGCGTCGCCCGGGTGCGCGTACGACGGCAGCGGCAGGTCCGGGTCGAGGCGGACGACCTGCACCGCCAGCGGCGGCGTCGTCTCAGGACTCACGGCAGGCGACCCTAGAGCATGGCCGCGGCGGCCCTGGGGGATGATCGTGCCGTGCCCCACGACCCGACCTACCGCGAGCGCCTCAGCGTGCCGCTGCGCTGGTGGGTGCAGGGCACGATGCTGGTGGCCAGCCTGTGGATCGCGGTCATCGTGGCCGTCCCCGGGCCCCTGGCGTGGATCGTGGGGGCGCTGTGCCTGGCGCTGATGGCCGCGCTGTTCCTGTCCTACGGCAGCGCCGCGGTCGCGGTCCGCGACGGCGAGCTCGTCGCCGGGCGCGCCCGCATCGAGCTGGACTGGGTCGGCGCCGCCGAGCCGCTCGACGCCGACGCCACGCGACGCGTGGCCGGCGTCGAGGCCGACGCGCGGGCGTTCCTGCTCCTGCGGCCCTACCGCAAGCGCGCGGTCAAGGTCACCCTCACCGACCCCGACGACCCGGCGCCGTACTGGCTGGTCAGCAGCCGGCGCCCCGAGGAGCTGGCCGCGGCGATCACCGCCGCGGTGCCCAGCCGCTGACCCGGCGGGGCAGTCGGTAAGGTCGACCACATGGCGAAGGGCAAGGCACCCGGACAGGGCGGCGCGAAGATGTGGTCGGTCATGGAGAAGGGCTCGGCGATCGGCGCGGCCCTGGTGGCGCGCAAGGCGCTGGCCACCTCGTGGCAGACCGCCACCAAGCGCAAGCCGCCGGCCAACCCGGCCGACCCCGACGTGGACCTGTGGGAGGCCGTGGCGTGGGCGGTGAGCACCGGCGCGACGATCGCGCTGGCGCGGATGCTGGCTCAGCGGCGGGCGGCGGAGTACTTCGCGAAGTCCACCGGCCACCTGCCGCCGTCGCTGCAGAAGGACGGCCAGTAGGCCCTCAGGCGCCGATCACCCGGGCGCCGGTCACCTGGGCGCCGATCACCTGCTGATCAGGCGCAGTCGACGCAGATCTGCTTCGTGGCGTCGGCCAGCTGCGTGTGGTGACGCACCAGGAAGCAGCTCATGCAGGTGAACTCGTCGGCCTGCTTGGGCTTGACCTCGACGGCCAGCTCCTCGTGCGACAGGTCGGCGCCGGGGAGCTCGAAGGACTCGGCGGCCTCGGTCTCGTCCTCGTCGACCTTGCCGGAGTTCTTGTCGTGCCGGCGCGCCTTCAGCTCCTCGATGCTGTCCTCGGAGGAGTCTTCCTCGTTCTTGCGCGGTGCGTCGTAGTCGGTCGCCATCGTTCACTCCCCTCGTCGTCACAGGCAGGTGTGCCCTGGTGGGCCTCCGTCGGCGGCACAGTGTGCACCATGGGCGGGGACCCGCACACACCTGGTCTGGTGTGGCAGCACGGCAACCCGGACGGGCCGCCTGCTATTCCCCGGGGGCGGACCCGGCTCCGCCGACCCCCTGCGCGCCCGCTGCCTGCGAGGACGCGGAGAAACCGGCCTCCACGACGGCCGCGCGGAGCACCTCGAAGCTGTGAGCAGGCCCACACACCAGCAGGTCGCGTCCCGACGCGCCCGGCAGCACCTCCGTGCGCGCGCCGGCCGCGCGCGCGACCAGCCCGGCCGCCGCGTGGTCCCAGAGGTTGACCCCCTCTTCGGCGTACCCGTCCAGGGTGCCCTCGGCGACCGCGCACAGGTCGAGCGCGCACGAGCCGAGCCGCCGCACGTCGCGCACGCGGGGCAGCAGGCGCACCAGCGCCTCGGCCTGCCGGCGGCGCACCTCGCGGTCGTAGGAGAAGCCGGTCGCGAGCAGCATGTGCTCCAGCGGCTGCGGGTCGCGTACGCCGACGGGCAGCCCGTCGCGGGTGGCGACCGGTCCCTGCGGACCCAGGTGCGCGACGTACTCGGTGCCGGTGGCGACGTTGAGCACGACGCCGGCCACGACCTCCGCGCCCTCCGTGCCCTCCTGCTCGACCGCGATCGACACGGCGTACTGCGGCAGCCCGTAGAGGAAGTTCACGGTGCCGTCGATGGGGTCGACCACCCAGCGCAGGCCGGAGGTCCCGGCGACGTCGTCGCCCTCCTCCCCCAGCACCGCGTCGTCGGGGCGCGCCTCGGCGATCCGGCGACGGATCAGCTCCTCGCTGGCGCGGTCGGCCTCGGTGACGACGTCGACGTCGCTGGTCTTGGTGGCAGCGACACTGACCCCGGCCGCCCGCCGCTCGCGCACCAGCACGGCCGCCTCGCGGGCGATCGCGAGGGCGAGGTCGCGCAGGTCCTCGGGGGCCCGGCCGGTCACGACGTCTCGAGCGTGGCGGGGGTGTCGCGCCCGCACAGCGCGGGCCGGGGGCTGCGCGGGTTCGCGCAGCAGCCGACCGGGCAGACGTCCCACATCGGGCCGAAGCCGCCGACGGCCGTGCGGGTGACCTCCTCGCCGCGCTCGGCGGCGGCGCGCTCGAGGAACAGGTCGCGGACCATCGTGACGAAGCGGGGGTCGGTGGAGGACGTGGCTGCCCGACGGGCCGGCATGCCGAGCCGCTCGGCGGTCGCCATCGCCTCGGTGTCGAGGTCGTAGACGACCTCCATGTGGTCGGAGACGAAGCCGATCGGCACCATCACCACCGCGGGCACGCCCGCGGCGTGCTGCTCCTCGAGGTGGTCGTTGACGTCGGGCTCGAGCCACGGCACCTGCGGCGGTCCCGAGCGCGAGCAGTAGACGACGGCGTGGTCGTGCTCGACGCCGGTCTGGGCGGCGACCTGCCGCACGACCTCCGCGGCGAGGTCGCGGTGCTGGGCGACGTAGGCTCCGCCGCCGTCGTACCCCTCGCCCTCGCGGACCTCGGGGTCGCCGCTGTTCTCGTTCATCGACAGCGGGATGGAGTGGGTGACGAACGCGAGGTGGGCGCCCGCCCGGACGTCGTCGGGGAGGTCCTGGAGGCTCGCGAGCACCGCGTCGACCACGGGCTCCACGAAGCCCGGGTGGTTGAAGTAGTGGCGCAGCTTGTCCAGCCGCACCGGGCTCCCGGCCACCCCGTCCGCACCGCCCAGCGGCTCGACGGCGTCCCACAGGTTCTCGCGGTACTGCCGGCAGCTCGACCAGGAGCTGTAGGCGCTGGTGACGAAGCAGGCGGCCCGGGTGACGCCGTCGGCGGCCATCTGGGCGAGGGTCTCGGAGAGGTAGGGGTCCCAGTTGCGGTTGCCCCAGTAGACCGGCACGTCGATGCCCGCCCCGACCAGGTCGCTGCGGATCTCCGCCAGCAGCGCGCGGCACTGGTCGTTGATCGGCGAGCGGCCCCCGAAGAGGTGGTAGTGCTCGCCCACCTCCTCGAGGCGCTCGCGCGGGATGCCGCGGCCGCGCGTGACGTTCTCGAGGAACGGCACGACGTCCTCGGGCTTCTCGGGTCCCCCGAAGGAGACCAGGAGGAGCGCGTCGTAGGGGCTCACGTCGGGGCTCGCCATGGCCCCATCGTAGGAAGGCCCCTCTCACCCCCGCGGGGCGGTCGGGCCGCTCAGAGCCAGGGGTCTCCCGGGCCGACGTCGCCGGCGACCTCGCAGTCCCGGGTCACGCAGCGCACCACGCCGGTCGCGCTGCCGGTGCGGGTGTCGAGCAGGACGGTGTCCTCGGCCTCGAACCACGAGCGGGCGAAGAACCCGTCGGTGCGGTAGCGCCGCACCAGCGAGCCGTCGTCCTCACGCACGATGACCTGTCGCGGGCCGATGCCGTCGGAGAGGATGTGGGTGGTGGTCATCCGGGTCCCGTCGGCGGAGAAGGTCTCGACGGCCTCCTCGCACGAGCGCCACAGCCTGGTGTCGGGGTCGGAGAGGCTCGAGACGACCGTGCAGCCGCCCTCGTAGGGGTCCTTCGTGAACGACGCCAGCCGGTCGGCGGCGAGGTCGGCGCGGAAGCCTGCGCGACCGACGACCCGCGTCACCTTCCCCGTGCCGAGGTCCCAACGGGAGGTCACGTTGCGCTCGTACCGACCGAGCAGCACCTCGCCGCCGTCGTCCGACAGCCTCGCGTCGAGCACCGACGGGTAGCCGCGCTGCCGGACCCGGGCCACCTCGTCGCCCGAGGGCAGGGCGAACGCACGCAGCCGGCTGACCTCGCGCCGGAACAGGTAGCGCACGACGACGAACGTCGACCCGTCCTGCCCGGCGATGGCGTGCTCGGTGTCGCGCAGGGTGAGCAGCGTGCGGTCGGCCGCGTCGTGGCGCACGAGCCGGACCTGGTAGACCGCCTCGCCGGCCTTCTTGCGTCGCACCGAGACGACGTGGGCGCCGGGCTCGACGGTGCCGAGGAGCAGCACGTTCCTGCCCCGCACGCGGGTCTCCTGCTCCCCCTCCACGATCGTGCGCCCCACGACGTGGGGCACCGACGTCGCGGGGCTCTCCTCGAGCGTCGCGGGCCGGACCTTCGTGGTGTTCGGCGCCGCGGACGCGGGTGCGGCACCGAGCAGCGGGGCGAGCAGCGGGGCGAGCGCCAGGACGGCCAGCGTGCGGCGCGTGCCGCGCGGTCGGGTCAGGCGGGCTCTGGACATGAGGACCTCCGTCGGGTCGGTGTCGGGACGACGGCCCGAGCGGCCGTCCACCCCCTCAGACGCACCTCGACGGCGGTTGGTTGTGACGCGGTGGTGATCCGGCGCACATCGGGCGTGAGAGGGGTGCTCACCGATTCGATCGGTGTCGCTGCACGGTCGTAGATTCCGCAGCATGAAGCGCTACCTCCTCGTGCTGCGCCGCCCCGGGGCGCTGCGCTTCTCCTCCGCCGGCCTCGTGGCGCGCCTGCCGATCGCGATGATCGGCCTGGGCATCGTGCTGCTGGTCGAGGCCGGGTCGGGCTCCTACGCGCTCGCCGGCACGGTCTCGGCGGCGTACATGATCGCCAACGCGCTGCTCGCCATCGTCCAGGGACGCCTGCTCGACAAGGTCGGCCAGGGCCCGGTCCTCGCGGTCGCGAGCATCGTCTTCGGCGTCTCGCTCTCGCTGCTCACGGTCGCGGTCGAGGCCGACTGGCCGGTCGCGACGTGGTACGCCGCCGCTGCCGTCGCCGGCGGCACCCTGCCGCAGATCGGCTCCGCGGTGCGGGCCCGCTGGTCCCACGTGCTCGACCAGCCCGCCGAGGTGCAGACCGCCTACGCGCTCGAGGCCGTGCTCGACGAGGTCTGCTTCGTCCTCGGCCCGATCCTGGTGACGGTGCTCGCCACCACCGTCGACCCGGTGCTCGGCGTGGTCGCCGCGCTCGTCACCGGCGTGGTCGGCGGCCTCGCCTTCGCCGCGCAGCGCGGCACCGCACCTCCCGTCGCTCCGCGGCACGAGGCACGCGGGCCGCGTCCGCCGATGCCGTGGCGGACGGTCGTCCCGCTGGTGGTCGTGACGGCGGCGCTCGGTGTGCTGTTCGGCTCCATCGAGGTCACCACGGTCGCCTTCTCCGAGGAGCAGGGCACCAAGGCGTACGCCGGCGGCCTGCTCGCGCTCTACGCGCTCGGCAGCCTGCTGGCCGGCGTCGTGACCGGCGCCATGACCCTGCGGCGCGGCCCGGCCGCCCGCGTGCGCATCGGCGCCGTCGGCATGGCCGCTGCCATGGTGCCGCTCTTCCTCATCGACTCGGTGCCGCTGATGGGCCTGGTGCTGCTCGTCGGCGGCGCGGCGATCGCCCCCACGCTGATCGCAACCATGTCGCTGACCGAGGCCTCCGTGCCGCGGGCACGCCTGACCGAGGGCATGGCCGTGATGCACACCGGCCTGCTCGCCGGCGTCGCCCCGGGCGCCGCCGTGGCCGGCTACGTCATCGACCACTCCGGCGCGTCCGCGGCGTACCTCGTGCCCCTGGTCGCCGGTCTCGTCGCGGTCGTAGAGGATGTCGAACGCGCGCAGCCGCTCCGTCTGCTCCGGAGCGAGACCGAGGCGGGCCTCCAGGTCGTCGAAGTAGTTCGGCGATATCTTCAGCGGCATGAAGCCGTTCTCGCGCAGTCGCGCCGCGGTGGCGAAGATGTCATCGGTTGCGAAGGCGAGGTGCTGCACGCTCGACCCGAAGGTTTCCGCGATGAAATGGCCGGCCAAAGTCTTGCGGTTCTCGGCCCCGTTGAGGGTAAGCCGCAACGCACCGTCATCGCTCTCGATGACCTGGCTGCGCACAAGGCCGGACGGGTCGACGACGTCGACCATGGGCGATTTCCGCGTCCTGAAGATCGATGTGTAGAAGAGCAGCCAGGTCAGCATCTCCTCGTAGTTCATCGTCTGCGCGATGTGGTCGATGCGCGACAGCCTCGCGGACCCGTGCGGCGCTGGTGCGAGCGGCTCGAACTCGACGTCCCACACGTGCGCCGTCCGCCCGTCGATAAAGTAGATCACGCCGCCGCCGACGCCCCTGATGGCGGGGATGGCGAGTTCACCCGGCCCGTGGCGCTGTTCGAAGGTCTCCGCGCCCAGCGCGCGGGCACGCTCAACTGTCGCGACCGCGTCCGCGACACGCAAGCCGATCGCATAGGCCGACGTGCCGTGGACGATATAGGAGGAGTGGGCGAAGCCGTCGCGCTCGGTGTTGACGACGAGGTTGATGCCGCCCTGGCGGTAGAGCGTGACCTCCTTGTTGCGGTGACGGGCGACCGCGGCGAAGCCCATCGCCTCGAACAGCCTGCCCAGCTCCTCTGCCTCCTGCTCGTCGGCGGCGAACTCGACGAACTCCACGCCCTGCGCCTCGATGCGGTCCGGGATGTCCGGGACCTCGATGGCCATAGCCGGCTCCAGCCGGGCAACCTGGTCCATCAGGTAGATCAGCGACCGCCGCCCATCGACCGAGATCGACCGCGGCGAGCCGCCGCGAAACTGGTCGTTAAAGATTTCGAGCGACAGCGGCCCGTCATAGCCCGTCGCCGCAACGGCCCGCATGAAGTCCGTCACGGCCAGGTCGCCCTCGCCGGGCATGCTGCGGAAGTGGCGGGACCAGTAGAGCAGGTCCATGTCGATGCGGGGCGCGTCGGCGAGCTGGACGATGAAGATCCGGTCGCCGGGTATCGCTCGGATCGTGTCAGGATCGATTTTCTTCGCCAGGGTATGGAAGGAATCCAGGATGAGCCCGATGTTCGGGTGGTCGGCGCGTCGCACGATCTCCCAGGCGTCGCGGTGGTCGCTCACGTGCCGTCCCCAGGCGAGCGCCTCGTAGCCGACACGCATCCCCCGCCTGGCCGCCCGTTCTCCGAGCTCGCGAAAATCAGCCGCCGCGCGGTCGATGCCGCCGAGCGACAGCGGCGACACGTTCGAGCAGACCAGCATCAGGTCCGTACCGAGTTCCGCCATCAGGTCGAACTTGCGCTCGGCGCGATCGAAGGTCCGCGTGCGGTGCGGCTCCGGCATTCCCTCGAAATCGCGAAACGGCTGGAACAACGTGATTTCGAGGCCATGGTCGCGGACCATGCGGCCGACCTCGGCTGGCGTGCCGTCGAAGGCGAGGAAATCGTTCTCGAAGATTTCGACGCCATCGAAGCCGGCCGCGGCGATCGCCGCCAGCTTCTCGCGCAGGTCGCCGCTGATCGAGACGGTGGCGATCGAGGTTTTCAAGGTCCGCCGCCTTCGATCATGTCGACCAGCGCCCGCACCGCAACCGGATAGCCCCGCGGGCCGAGCCCGGCGATGACCGCCGTGGCTGCCTTCGAGACCAGCGAATGATGGTAGATCTCCTCGCGGCGGTGGATGTTGGAGATGTGCAGCTCGATGATCGGCCCGGAAAACATCTTCAGCGCATCGAGCAGCGGAATGGAGCGGAAGGACAGGCCGGCGGGATTGATGACGATGCCTGCGCCCTCGTCGATGGCCTCGTGCACCCAGTCGACCAGCTGGTGCTCCGCGTTCGTCTGAAGAAAACGGATCGGCCGATCCGCGGCTGCCTCCCGGCACATCGCCTCGATCTGGCCCAGCGTCGTCGTGCCGTATATCTCCGGTTCGCGCTTGCCGAGACGGTTGAGGTTCGGCCCGTTGAGGACGTAGATCGGCTTCATGGTCTATCCCTGGTATCCGAGGAGGCGAGGCAGCCAGAGCACGAGGTCCGGCACGAAGGTGATGAGTGCGAGCGCGACCAGCATCGACATCAGGAACGGCATCGTGTCCCGCACCAGATCGCGCAGCGGCACTTCGGCGATGCGGGTCATGATGAAGAGCAGGAGGCCGTAGGGCGGCGTGATCAGGCCGATCATGATGTTGACGACGACCATCACCCCGAAATGCACCATGTCGACGCCGAGCGCCTGTGCCGTCGGGATCAATACGGGAATGATGACCAGCAGGATTGTGGTGCCTTCCAGGAGGCAGCCCAGCAGCAGCAGCACGACGTTGACCAGGATCAGGAATCCGGTCGGCGACAGGTCCCAAGCCCGCAGCAGGACGGCGAGGGACTGCGGAATGTTCTCCACCGTCACGACGTAGTTGAAGACCAGCGCGCCGGCGATCAGCATGCCGATGGAGGCGGTGGTTCGGGCGCTATTGAGCACCGAGCGGTAGAACTCGCCGAAGCTGACGCTTCGGTAGAGCACCACCGAGATCAACAGGGCATAGGCGGCCGCGATGGCCGCAGCCTCGGTCGGCGTGGTCGCCCCCGAATAGATGCCGCCCAGAAGCACGACGGGCATCATGAGGGTGGGCAGCGCGCGCCAGGTCACGCGCGGCAGTTCGCGCAGCGGCGTTGGCCGTTCGACCGGAAACCCCTTCCGCCGCGCGTCGAAGACCACGATCACCATCTGGGCGAAGGCCATCAACAGGCCGGGAACGACGCCTGCCAGGAACAGGTAGCCGATCGAAGCGTCCGAAACGAGTGCGTAGATCACCATCGGGATCGAGGGCGGGATGATCGGTCCGATCACGGCGGTTGCGGCGGTCAGTGCGGCGGCATAGCTCGCCGGATACTTTCCGTCCTTGGTCATCAGCAACTGCATCATCTTCCCAGTGCCGGCGGCGTCGGCGATGGCCGAGCCCGACATGCCGGCGAAGATGATCGACTGCAGGATGTTGACGTGCGCCAGCCCGCCGCGGAACCGGCCGACGACCGCGTTGCAGAAGGTCATCAGCCGGTCGGTCATCGAGCCGATGTTCATCAGCTCCGCTGCGAGGATGAACAGCGGCACGGCCAGGATGATATAGTTGGAATACATCCCGTTGAGGAACTGCTCCGCAGCCGTTCCCATGTCGAGGCCCGCGAGCGCGAGGTAGAGGATCGAGCCCGCGATCATCGAATGGCCGATCGGCAGGCCGAGCAAGGCGAGCGCCGTGATGGCGATCAGCGACAGCGAGAAGGGGCTGGCCAGGTTCATACGCCGGAACTCGCCTTCGTCGGGTCGAGCCGGTCGGTTTCATCACCTCTGAGCGCGTGGAAGCCGAGCCAGAGATAGCGGAGAATGCTGGCCACGACGAAGACGATGTAGATCGAGAAAAGCCAGTCGAAGCGTATCTTGAGATAGGCGGTGCTCTCGACCTTCATGAAGGTGACGTAATCGAGGACGGCCGGGAACGACATGCCATAGAGCACGATCAGTGCCGCGGCCGATACCAGCGTCATTGCGCGCCGCGTGCGGGGCCCGACCCCGCCATAGATCAGGTCGAAGCGGATCTCCTCCTCCTCGCGCACGACGAAGGCCGCGCCGAAGAGCACGATCCAGATCCACAGGACGACGCTGATCTCGTTGGTCCAGCCGATCGGCAGGTTGAGAACGTAGCGGAACGTGATCTGGAGCAGGAAGGCAGCGAACATCGCAACGAGCATCGCCGCGAGCAGGTTTTCGGCCCTCCGGTAGAGCCATGCGCCGAGGGGCGCCCATCCGCTGGCCATCAGGTCATCCTCCGGAGAAAGTGCCGCCGGAAGATCTGCTTCCGGCGGCGGCGGCCGCGTCGAACCTCAGAGGGCGTTTATCTTGTCGACCATGCCGGCAGGCCACGCCTTGGCCTGTTCGGAAGCGAGATACTTGTCCTGCACGTGCTTGCGGAAGGCGGCGACGTCCGGCTCGTAGATATTCAGGCCCTTGGACTTGAAACTTTCCGCCAGTTCCTTCTCGCGGGCGAGGTGCTTCTCGGTAGAGAAGTCGATGGCCTTGTCGGCGGCGGCCTGGAACGTCGCCTGCTTCTCCGCGCCCATGTCGTCCCACACCTTCTTGGAAACGGAGAGCAGGTCGTAGCCGACGAGGTGCGAGGTCAGCACGATCTGGCTCATCACCTCGTAGAACTTCATGTTCTCGACGTTCGGGAGCGGGTTGTCCTGTCCGTCGATCGCCCCGGTCTGCAGGCCGGTATAGACCTCTGCATAGGCCATCGGAGTGGGATTCGCCCCGAGCGCCTCGCCGAGGAACTGCCAAGCGTCGCCGCCGGGCATGCGCAGCTTGATGCCCGCCATGTCGGCCGGCGTCTTGATCTCCTTGTCGACCTTCAGGCCGACCTGGCGCACGCCGAAATAAGTCGGGCCGAGCACCTTCACGCCGAGCTGGTCTTCGGTCATCTGCTTCATCTCCGCACCGGCATCCGAGGCGAAGAAGGCCTTGAGGTGCGCCGCGTCGCGGAAGAGGTAGCCGGCGGTAAGGATCGACCAGGCCGGTATCTGCTTGGAGATGTCCTGCGGGGCGATGTTGCCCATCTCCAGGTTGCCCCGCTGAAGGGCCACGAGCTCGGTTCCCTGCTTGAACAGGTTGCCGCCATAGTAGCCTTCGAACGCGAAGTCGTTGGCGATCGCGTCGGAGAACATCTTCATCATCTCGGCGCGGATGTCCTGCTCCGAGAAGACCGCCGAGAAGCGCAGCTTCGGCTTGTCCTGCGCAAACACCGGAATGGCTGCGGTAGCGCCGATCGCGGCGGCGCCGGCAAGAAACGTTCTGCGGTTGGTCATGATATTCATAGGTCTTCCTCCCTGGTTGATCGTCAAAAAGCGGTGATCCTCGCCTCGACCCTTTCCGGCAGCTTTGCGGAACGCGGGCATGCGAGATTCTTCGTACGCGGGCAGATGTGCCGGGCTTCCAGTGCGGGAGCCGAGAAGGGCGGTGGTGCCACGCGCGTCGTCATGCCGCCGCCTCGAAGTGTCTCTCCATGGCCGAAAGGTCCGCGGCGCGCCCGGTGAAGAGTTCGAAGGCGCGCGCGGCCTGCCCGATGGCCATGCCGATTCCGGGCAGGGTGCGACAACCCAGAGCCTGCGCCTGCCGCAGGAGCTCTGTCTCCTGCGGAAAATAGATGACGTCCGACACCCACTGCGACGAATGAAGATGCCGCGTGTCGAACGGCGTTCCGGGGAACTTCGCCATACCGACGGGGGTGGTGTTGACGACGCCGTCGGCGTCGGCCAGTGCGGTCCCGATGTCGGCGACGGCGAGCGCGGAGATGCCGGCGCCCCCGAGACGCGCGGCGAGGGTCCGTGCCCGGGAGACGTCGGCATCCACTATCGAGATGCGGCGCGCGCCGAGCGCCACCAGCGCGTAGGAGACCGCGGATCCGGCGCCGCCCGCGCCGACCAACACCACATGGCCGAGCGCCGCACCCGACATCGCGGCACGGAAGCTCTTTGCGTAACCCCAGCAGTCGGTGTTGTGACCGGTACGCCGCTGCCCGAACACCACGGTATTGACCGCGCCGATCGCAGTGGCGTCCGCGTCGATCACGTCGAGAAGCGGCATGACGCTCTGCTTGAACGGGTAGGTGATGTTGAGGCCGTGGAAGCCGAACAGCGCCGCCGCGTCGATTGCGGCGCGCAGGTCATCGTCTGCCAGTCCGATCGCGTCGAAGTCGATCAGGACATAGGCGCAGGAAAGGCCCAGTCGCGCCGCCTCGCGTTCATGCATGTCTGGAGACCGCGACAACTGGATGCCGCGGCCGGCAAGACCCACCAGCACGTCCGGACGGGCGCCGGGTACCGCCATGCGGCCTCGCATCAGTCCTTCGATCGCCTTCGCGATCGCGGCATTCCCCGGCATCGTTCCTCCCGGGCCGCCCGCAGACGGCTTGTCTTCGTTCGGCTCGACCCGGTAAATGGGATCCAGCCTGCATGGCACTATGTACGAAACAGTTAGTTTGTCAACGCCATGCGCCGCCGATGGGGAGTCCATGTCCGATCCGAAACCGAGCCGAAAGGACCGACCGCCGCCGAAGCGACCGCAGGATCCAGACGGGACGCGGCGCGACATCCTGGATACGGCGCTGCGCGAATTCGCCATGAACGGCCTGTCGGGAGCGCGCATCGACGAGATCGCCGCGCGGACGAAGTCCTCAAAACGGATGATCTACTACTATTTCGGCGACAAGAAGGGTCTCTACCTTGAAGCGCTGGAGAACGCCTATCGTACGGTGCGGGAGGGCGAGGCGAAGCTGGAGACCGAAGGCCTGCCCCCGCCGGAGGCCCTGCGGCGGCTGGTGGAATTCACCTTCGACCACCACCACGAGCATGAGGATTTCATCCGCATGGTGATGATCGAGAACATCCATCATGGCCAGTACCTAGAGCGGTCCGACGTCATACGGGGACTGAATGTCACGGCGATCGACAACATTGCCTCCATCTATCGCCGCGGAGTCAATTCAGGCGATTTCCGGCCGGGATTGGATCCGCTCGAACTTCACTGGCAGGTCAGCGCCCTGTGCTTCTTCAACGTCTCCAATCGGGCGACCTTCTCCAGCATCTTCGGCCGCGACATGGGGGCGCCGAACGAGCAGGCGAAGCTCCGCGAGAGCACCGTCGAGATGGTGCTTCGTTTCGTCTCGCGGTGAAGAACGTGTCGGTCGCTTGGTGGGATCGCGGTAGGACACCAACTCATAAACGGGTAGCGGTTCGCGGCGAAGGATGATTCAAGCTCCGAAAGGAGTTTGGCATGTCTCAACGCCGCTACGAACTGACCGATTTCGAATGGTCGGTCATCGAACCGCTGCTTCCCAACAAGCCGCGTGGCGTGCCGCGGGTCGATGATCGCAGGGTGCTGAACGGCATCTACTGGCGTTTGAGGACGGGATCGCCCTGGACCGATATCCCGGAGCGCTACGGCCCGGAACCACGTGCTACAATCGCTTTGTGCGCTGGCGCAAGCTGGGCGTTTGGGGCCGCATCTTCGAGGCGGTCTCGACCGCTTACGACGGTGACCTGCAATCCGTCGATTCCTCATCCATCAAGGTCCACCAACACGCCAGCAACGTCCGGCGGCCAAAAAAGGGGGTGCCGAGACCGCCGGCCTGGCACGATCCGGCACCGTCTGCATGGGGCGTTCGCGAGGAGGATTGACCACCAAGATCCACGCTCTCGTCGATGCGGCCGGCCTGCCGGTGAAGCTGAAGCTCACCGCCGGACAGGCCCATGATGGACGCAGCGCCGCCGACATGCTGAGCGGGATCGGTTCGGGCCAGGCGCTGTTGGCGGATGCGGCCTACGACAGTGACGCATTGCGTCGGCAGATGAAGGCCCAAGGCGGGTGGCTCTGCGCCAAGCCGGTGTCCTACCGGCGTCAGAAGCCGCCCTTCAGTCGCTGGCTCTACCGCTTCCGAAACGTCGTCGAGCGCTTCTTCAACCGCATCAAACACTGCCGCGCCATCGCAACGCGCTACGAAAAGCACGACGACAACTATCTCGCACCACTTCGATATAACCCAGCCCTCGTTGCGACGACTGATGAGAGAACCCAAGGTCCCGGCGCGCATGATGAAGGCAGAAAGATCAAGCTTGGCCAAGGCGATTGGAGAACATGGGACACCATCCCACCGACTTTCTCGAATCGACCGCCGTTTCGCGATGACGACGTCGATTACGTCAGGGCTTTACGCCAGGAGGACTGACTACTAGTGTCGACATAGTCGCCATCGAACTCTACGTGGCGTCTTGCTTGAACGCCCCCCACCAGGAGTATCCGAGTGTCCGGCCTTCACTATCAAATCACCGGGACCGGCCCGCTTCTGCTGCTGCTCCATCCGGTCGGCCTAGATTCGCGGTTCTGGGGTGCCATCCCCGATGCACTTGCTCAGAGGAATCGGGTCGTGACCATCGACTTTCGCGGCCACGGCAAATCGCCCGATGCCTACCGTCCGGGCCGCATGGAGACGCATGTCGATGACATAGTGCGGCTTATGGGTGAATTCGAGGCCGGACCCGCAGCCATTGTGGGCATCTCCTTTGGCGGCATGGTAGCGCAGAACCTGGCCTGCCGGCGGCCCGATCTGGTGTCGGCCCTGGTGCTTGCCGCCTGCCCTGGCGTCATTCCGCAGACCGCGCGTTCCGCGATTCTGAAGCGTGGCGCGGACGCGGAGAGTGGCGGCATGAAATCGGTGGTCGACGGGACTCTGTCGCGCTGGTTCACGCCGGATTATCTGTCGACAGAAGCGGTCGCTGATGTGCGTGCGCGGTTGCTCGCGGATTCACCTGCGAATTGGGCCGCGACCTGGGAAGCGGTGTCCGAGCACGACGCGCTCGCAGAACTTGAAGCGATTCGCGCGCCGGCACTGCTTCTTGCCGGCGAACTCGACGAGGCGACGCCGCTAGAAGCCAAGCGTGCGCTAGCGGCGGCGATTCCCGGCAGCCGGCTGGAGATACTCGCCGGCGCGCCGCACATGATGCAGATCGAATGCGGAGCCCGCCTTTCCGCATCGCTCAGCACCTTCATCGGTGAGCTGGCGGAGGGGGAGCGATGAATCCTAAGAACGGTTTGCTGCTCGTGCTGGTCGATCCCGCGCCCTCGCTCGAGGAGGAACTAAATGCCTGGTACGATAGCGAGCATCTGCCGGAGCGCGCGTCCCTACCCGGTTTCGTATCGGCACGGCGCTTCACTTCGCTCGGCGATGGCCCGCAATATGCGGCGCTTTACGATCTCCGCGATCTCGGGGTCCTCGAATCATCGGCCTATCTTGCTGTGTCAGGCGCTAATTTTAGCCCCTGGACCCGGCGTGTCACGGCCCTATCGCAACCTGTCCGGATCACGGCGCAGCAGGTCGGCGGACCAGTCGGGCCGACAGGCGAGGCGCCTCGGCTGCTGATCCTCAAGTTTCGCGGGACGACGTCCTTCGACGCTGCGGCCATCGCCGGCGGGCTCGAGGCCAACTTCGCAGGCCGCAGCACCTGCCGGACCTGGCGGGTGTTTGAAGGCGTTGGGCCCGAACCCGGTTTCATGCTGGCGCTTGTCGAATTCGGCGGTATCCACGTTCCCGAACTCGATCTGGAGGTGTTCGGTCCGTGCGCGCGGCGCATCGATATGGCGGCAAGCTACCGACCCTACCGCGGCTGAGCCGGCGCTCTGGTCGACGGCGAGTGCCATCGCCGGCGAAGAAATGTCTCGATCCGGTGGTTAGAGAGCGCACCCGGATTGGCATCATGCTCGGTGAAGAGAAGGCCGTGCGGCGGCGGTGCATGGTGTACCGGCCAGCAAAAAGCCTTCCGCTGGCCAGTTGGAGCATGACCACGTTCGACCCTTCGGCTGAGGCAATGCGGGCGATCGTCGGGGAATGAAGCATGCCGAAGCCAGCCGCAGGCAGCGGTTCGGCCATGGCGCCGAGTCCTATGAATGCCGTCCGCTGGAAATCGGCCTCACCGCCATCGAATTAATGTCGACACAATATAGGTCCTTATCTTTACGTATGGGAGTGGCGTCAAGGGTCGAAACTTAGCTCGGTCCAGGCGCTCCTCACCGAAGAGATGTCGTTTCAGGGGAAAGCCGGCGCCCCAACATGCGAGAGTTGATCTCTCGACCGCGCGCAAATCGATTGGTCCGTCACTCTTGCCGCGAACTGTCGGTATGAAACTCCGCCGAAGGAAAGGGCCGTTCCAATTTTCTCCCACCAAAGTGTCGACACATGTTGACCTTTTCCAATCTGCGTGAAAAGCTGCCCTTATGACGAAGCCCCGGTCTAAACCTCGACCGCCCGGGCAAAAGGAGGAAATGCATGTCCGCCCTCATGACTGGGAGCATGGAGTATCTCCGCCGGCCGCTGATCCGGAACATCCAGTCCGGCGACCGCGCGCTCGTGCTGACCGACACGGCGCACGACCCGCGTGTCTGGCAGGCCGTGATGAGCATCTTGCAGGAGATCGGCGCTGAGGTGACCGTCGCGCTGTTCGAGCGACGCCCGGCCGACTATTTCGATCCGCCGTCCGCCGTCTGCGAGGCAATGATGAAGTCGGACGTCAACATTCTGCTCGCCTCGACCGGCATGCTTCACTCGCCTGCGAGTTTCCGCGCCATGGAAGCGCGTATCCCGTCAATCTGCATGGATGGCGGAATGACGCTCGAATGGTTCCAGTCAGGCGCCGTTACCGAGGATATGAAGCAGGTTATGGTGCGCAAGCACTATGTCGCCAAGGATATTTTCGGCGCCGACGCGAAGGAATGCCGCGTTACGTCGCGCTACGGCACCGACTTCACATACCGCGTCGACGACCGCATTTTCGTACCGCCTTTGCCTGGCAAGAATTTCGACCCCTACAAGATCGTCGACTTCGACAAGGACGAGAACCGCAAGGGCGGCAATCTCTACTATTACCTGTTCCCCACCGGCGAATTCAACGTCGCCCCGATCGAGGGAACCGCGAACGGCAAGCTGGTGATCGACCTGACCATGCACCATATCGGGCGGCTTGAGGATCCGATCGAACTGCATGTCGAGAACGGCCGCGTCATAAGGATCGAAGGCGGCGCCTCTGCCCGCGTCCTGCGCGACTATCTCGTCGAGTATGGCGACGAGAACGCCTATATGTGCCCGGCCGAGGCCTCGATCGGCGTCAATGCCAAGGCCCTGATCCGCGGCGTTCAGCGCGAGGACAAGAACGTCTATGGCGCTATGCATTTCGGCCTCGGCACCAATATCGATGTCGGCGGTTCGATCCGGTCCAAGATTCACATGGACGGCGTGATCCTCGAGCCGACACTCTACGTCGACGGCGACGTGCGCATGGAGGATGGTCGCTTCCTGCGGCCGATCGAGGGCAATGGCTGATGCCTGCCGATAGCAGAACGCACGTCGCGGCGCGACCAACCTGCCGCGACGGACCGGACCGCGAATGCGCAAGCGCGGCATCTGGACTCTACCCTTGTTGCGCTGGACCGACTGGGAGGATACGGAATGCTTCGGACGATTAGGAACTTTGCACTGGCGCTTGCCGCGTGCAGCGGAATGACCGCGACGGCAAACGCAGAGACGGTGCTGAAATGGGGCGAGCATCTGCCTCAATGCTGCTCGATGTATGCGGCTGCCGCGCAATGGGCAGTAGACGAGACCGCTAAGCGCTCCAACGGCGAGCTAAAGATCGACATCAACTTTGGTGGCGTGCTCGCCACCGTCGGCGAAATTCCGAGCGCCGTAGAGAACGGCGTCATCGATATGGGCAACTTGGTCACCCCCTACTTCCCCGACCAGTTCGTCATCAACAATGCCATTCCGTTCTTCTGGCCCCAGCCGAAGAGCCAGCAGCAGCTCGGCGAACTGATGCTCAAATGGCATGAGGAAATTCCTGCTTTCGGCGATGAACTGGCGAAGTACAAGCTGAAGCTGATTGCCGTGCGGCCGCTCCCCCCCTACGGCCTGATCTGCAACAAGCCGATCCGCACGCTAGAGGACTTCAAGGGCAAGCGTGTTCGCTCCTATGGCGTCGCTCTGCCCGCCATGCTCGAGGCGCTTGGCGCGGTTTCGGTCGGCATGCCCGACGTCGAGGCCTATGAGGCGATGAGCAACAACATTCTGGACTGCTCGGCTGCCGATATCGCACTGGTCGACGCCTTCAAGCTCAACGAAGTCGCCAAGTACTTCATCGACGTTCCGATGGGCGCTTCGTGGGGCCACATCATTGTAATGAACACCGACAAGTACGCTTCGCTGACGGACTCCGAGAAGAAGGTCATCGACTCGCTCAAGGGCGATCACCTGACCGAATTGCTCAAGCTGTTCCGCGCCAAGGAAGACGAACTCAAGGCGCAATGGACCGCCGACGGCAGCGTCGAGATCATCAAGTTTCCGGCCGACGAATTCCTCAAGGCGACGCTCGGCAGCCCGAAGGTTCAGGCCGTCCGCGACAGCTGGAAGGATCGTGCCATCGCCGCCGGCATGCCGGCCGCCGACGCCGAGCGCGTCGTCAACGAAATCAACAACTGATTGAGTTGGGCGGGCGCGATTCGGGTCGCGTCCGCCATTTCTGCCAGGTCGGGAGGGCCGCTCGTGCACGACACATTCCTCAGGATCTATGGCTACTACGGCAGGATATTGTGGGCGTTTGCACTTCTCGCGGGCATCCTGACCTTCGCCATCATGTGCGTGATCGACGCCAACGCGCTGACCCGCAAGCTGTTCAACTGGCCGCTGCCGGCGGCGCTTGAGATTACCCAGGAACTGCTGGTCGGCGCGATCATGCTGCCCTTCGCCTTCACCCTGCTCAAGCGCGAGCATGTCAGCACCGTGTTCCTGACCTCGCGGCTGTCGTCCGGTTCCCGCCGCTGGCTGCATCTGCTGTGGGCAGTGGTCGGCCTGCTCCTGTTCGCAGCAGTGACCTATGGCACCTTCCAGTACGCGCTCCGCTCGTTCCGGATGAACGAACAGATCTGGGGCGCCACGATCCAGTTTGCCGTCTGGCCGGCCAAGATGGCAGTGAGCCTCGGCACCCTGCTGATCACTATCCAGTTTCTGCTCGACGCGCTCGGCTTCGCGCTCATTCCCGATTTCCGGGACCACGACGAAGAGAACGCGGAGCTGCACGGTAATGTCTAGTCTCAGCATTGGATTCGCCGGAGTCTTTTTCCTGCTCGCATCAATCCTGTTCGGTGCGCCGATCATGGTGGCGCTGACGGGCGTCGGTTTCGTTGGCCTGATCCTGCTCAGCAATTTCGCGGGCGCCATCTCGATCCTCGGGACGATTTACTATTCGGTAGTCAGCAGCTTCCATTTCAGCGTCATCCCGATGTTCTTGCTGATGGGCTTCTTCGCCATGCGCGCCGGCATCGGTGGCGACCTCTTCGACGCCTGCACCAAATGGCTGGGACGACTGCCCGGCGGCCTGGCGCTGGCCAGCACCGGAGCGGCGGCGGCGTTCGGCGCTGCCTCCGGCTCGAGCGTCGGAACGGCGACGCTGTTCACCAAGCTGGCCCTCCCGGAAATGATCAATCGCGGCTACGACCGAGGCTTCGCCGCGGCCTCGATCGCCGTCGCCGGAACACTGGCGGTGCTCATCCCGCCGAGCGCGCTGATGGTCGTCTACGGCATCCTGACAAACTCCTCGATCGGCAAGCTTCTGATAGCCGGCATCGTGCCCGGCATCATCTTCGCGGCGATCATCGCTGCCACCATCTTGATCGTCGCCCTGGTCGATCCGGAGAAGGCTCCGGCCGACGACCGTCTCTACAGTTGGCGCGAACGGCTGTGGTCGCTGCGCATGGTCGGGCCGTTGTTCCTGGTCATCGTCATCATGCTCGGCGGCCTTTATGGCGGGGTCTTCACGCCGACCGAGGCCGGCGGCATCGGCGCCCTCGTCACTTTCGTCATGGCGGTCGTGCGGCAGCGCGGGTTCGGCGGCATCGAACTGGGCCGCACCCTGCTCGACACCGTCGTACTGACCGCGATGATCTTTTCCATCATCATCGGCGGACTGCTGTTCGCGCGCTTCCTCGCCCTGAGCGGCGTGTCCGGCGCCATCCAGAGCGTCCTCATCGACGGAGGCTTCCGGGTGTGGACCGTGGTGGCCATCGTCACCGTCCTCTATCTGGTTCTTGGCATGCTTATGGACGCCCCGTCGCTGCTCGCGATATCGCTGCCGATCACGCATCCGGTGATGATCGGCCTCGGTTTCGATCCGCTGTGGTTCGGCGTCTACGTCATCGTCCTCGCCGAGATTGGCGCCATCACGCCGCCGGTCGGCATCAACTGTTTCGTGGTCAAGGGGGCCGCTGGCAACCTGGTCAGCCTGGAGGAAATCTTCACGGCTCTGACCCCCTTCATCGTCGCCTCCTTCGTCATGCTCGCGATCATGCTGCTGTTTCCGCAGGTCGCCCTCTATCTGCCGAGCCTCATGTAATGGAACCACATTCCCGATCATCTATCGCCGAGACGGTCCTCAGCCCTCCGTATGCCGGCATTCGCGTCCTCGACATGACCCATGCGCTCGGCGCCTATGCCGGACGGCTGTTCGCTGATTTCGGCGCCGAGGTCGTCCGCGTCGAGCCCCCGGGCGGCCTTGCCGACCGACGCCTGGTCGCCGATGGCATACCCGGCGCGCGGGCGCGCTTCCTGTTCCTCAATGCTGGCAAGCGCAGCGTCGAGATCGATCTCGATGACGAAGATCGCCGGATCGCCCTGTCACGACTGGCGGGCGGGGCACAGATCATCCTTGTCGAGCGTGACGGCCCGTTCTACGACCGCATCGGCGAATTGCAGGCGATGGCGGCGGGCGCCGTGATCACCGCGATCTCGCCCTTCGGCATGACCGGGCCGCTCGCCGACGCCCCAGCCAGCGACCTGACGCTTCAGGCCGCCGGCGGCATCGCCTGGATGTCGGGACGCATCGAGGACGCGCCGCTCAGCCTGCCCTTCGACCAAGCGACCATGGTCGCTTCCGTCTACGCGGCCACGGTGACCGCGATCGCGCTGGTCGACAGCGAGACCACTGGCGCAGGTCATCTGATCGACGTCTCGGCGCAGGAGTGCATCGCGCATTCGCTGCAGAACGCGATCCAGGTCTGGGACCTGGAGCAGCGCATTTCGATCCGCGGCGGCATCGGCACGCGCGACGCCACCGAGGACATCTTTCCGTGCGCCGACGGATTCGTCTTTTTGGCGGCGCCGCTGGCGCTCGGCGCCTCGTTCCGCGCGCTGGTGGGCTACATGAAGGACAACGAGCATCCGTCCGGCGAGCGCCTTTCCGAACCGCGCTGGCAGGACCGCGAATGGCGGCTGACAAGAGAAGCGCGCGATGCGTTCCGCGCCATCTTCACCGATTTCGTTGTGGACATCGACCGCGAGACCCTTACGCGGGAGGCGATTGCCCGACGCATAGTGCTCGGCCCGGTCAGTCGTGTCTCGGACATCTTCGACGATCCGCAATTGGCCTACCGCGAATTCTTCACGCAAATGCGCGTCGACGGCGACGGCTACATCCGCTTTCCTGGAGCGCCCTACCGCACGACGCCGCAGGTCTGGCGCGCCGGCGTCGCGCCGCGGCTGGGTGAACACGGCAAAACCATCGCGGGGGTCGCGCCATGAAGCCGCAGTTCCTCAAGGGCGTACGCTTCGCCGACCTGACCTGGGCCGGCGCCGGACCTTTCTGCACCAAGATCTTCTCGGATTTCGGCGCCGACGTCATCAAGATCGAAAGCGCGACGCGGCTGGATTCGGTGCGTACCGGCGGACCGTTCAAGGACCGCCGGTTTGGGGTCAACCGCAGCGGCTATTTCGCATCGCGCAACACCGGCAAGAAGAGCGTCGTGCTCGATCTCAAGTCGAAGGAGGGTAGGGCGCTTGCCTTCGACATCATCCGCCGCTCGGACGTCATTTCCAACAATTTCGGGCCTGGCGCCATGGACCGAATCGGCCTCGACTACGAGTCCGTGCGGGCCGTCAAGCCCGACATCGTCTACCTCTCCATGCCGATGTATGGCGAGGACGGTCCGCGCTCCGAACTGCTCGGCGTCGGCATGACCATCAGCGCGGTTACCGGCCTGATGTGGTCGACGGCATATCGTAAGGACGATCCGGTCGGCCCCGGCACGCATTATCCGGATCATGCCGCCAATCCCTATCACGCGGCCTTCGCCGTGCTGGCTGCACTGCGTCGTAGAAGGCTCACCGGCGAGGGCATGAAGATCGACCTGTCGCAGGTCGAATCGACTATCAACTTCATCGGATCGGCTGTCGTCGCCAGCGCCCTGGAGGGTGCAGACCGGCCGCAGATCGGCAACGCATCGGAGGCGATGGCACCGCATGGCATCTACCGCTGCGCCGGCGACGACGAGTGGTGCGCGGTGGCGGTGCCCGGCGATGCACAATGGCGCGCCCTTGCGGGGCTTCTCGGCCTTGCCGACGACGGTCGCTACGCCACCGCGGCTCTGCGGGTCGCCGCGTGCGGCGAACTCGACGCGGTGGTGGAGTCCTGGCTGGCATCGCGCACCGCCGACGAGGCAGCGGAGCAGCTGCGCGCGGTGGGAATACCGGCTGCACGCGTCGCCAGTGCGCGAAGTCTGGTCGAAGACGATCCGCAACTGCGCGCCCGCAGCTACTGGCAGCGCGTCGAGCATCCCGAACTAGGCAACAGCCTCTACGCTTCGCCGCCTTACCGAATCGATGGCGAGCGGGGCGAAC
>CATMOC010000002.1 GCA_950071955.1 uncultured Mesorhizobium sp.
CGACGTGATCCCGCAGTTGGCCGCAAACGGCATCGAGGCCGTGCTGACCTCGGCGGAGGGCGGAGTCGGCGCTCAGTTCTGGGATCACCTGAACCACTTCACCGAGATCAACTACGCCATGCCCCTGAGCATGGCCACGCTCAACAAGACGGAGTTCGACAGCCTGTCCGATGAGCAGAAGACGGCAGTGATGGATGCCGCCAAGGCGGCGGAGGAGTTTGCCTGGGCCGCGCTCGCCGACAGGACCAAACAGAACTATGCCCTGATGAAGGAGAAGGGCGTGACCGTCGTGAGCGGGCTCGCGGACGACTACATGGCCGCGCTGATTGCAGGCGGCAAAAAGGCTCGCGACGGATGGGTCGCCGAGATCGGCAGCAAGGGTCAGTCGATCATCGACGATTTCCAGAAGAGGGCCGGTCGCTAGACCGACGCGATGGGGCCGCGGTACATCCGCGGCACTCATTCATGCGGAGTGCGACCATGACGGCTCTCGATCGTGCGGCTTCCATCCTTTCGGCATTCGCCGCCCTGATCGCCGGGACCATGCTGGTCGCAATGGTCGGCCACACCATCCTGGAGATGGTGCTGCGCGCCTTCTTCAACACATCGACGTTCGTCCTGGACGAGTTCGTCGGCTACGAGGTCGCAGCGCTGACAATGCTGGGCCTCGGTCATGCGCTGAATACCGGCGGGCTGATCCGGGTCAATCTGCTGACGCGTCTTCTCGGAACTACGGCCCAGCGCCGGGTCGAGCTGGCGGTGGTGATCCTCGTGTTCGCACTCTGCCTCTATCTGTCCCGCTATCACCTCCTTGCCATCGAGGCCGCCTATGCCCGAGGCACGCGCAGCAACACGCTCGCGCAGACGCCGCTGTGGCTTCCGTTGGCGGTTTTCGTGGCGGGTCTCGTGATCTTCATGATCCAGCTCCTGGCCTATGCGCTTCGCCTGCTCGGCGGCGGGAATCCTATCCGCGACAACCACGAAAGCGCCTGACCAGATGGGTTTCGAAGCCGTCTTTACCGCGGTGGCCGTGCTCGGCCTCATGCTCGCCTATCTGACGGTCGGCATCTGGATTTTCGCCGCACTGCTGCTCGTCGGGGTGACGAGCCTCCACCTGCTTGCGGGGTTCTCGATCGACCGCATCGGCTTCATCATGCAGTCGGTAACATGGTCGGCCGCCACACGCTGGGAGCTCTCGGCAATTCCGATGTTTGTCTGGATGGGCGAGTTGATGTTCCGTACCGACATTTCGAGGCGGCTCTTCAACGGTCTGGCGCCTCTCGTCTCGCTGCTGCCCGGCAGGCTGCTGCATGTGAACATCCTCGGCTGCACGCTGTTTGCCGCCGTCAGCGGATCGAGCGCGGCGACGACGGCGACCGTGGGGAAGATCACCACGGGCGAGCTTCTGAAGCGGGGCTATGCGCGTGACATATCAATCGGCTCGCTCGCAGGCGCGGGAAGCCTGGGCCTCATGATCCCGCCCTCCGTCGTGCTGATCATCTATGGTGTGCTCGGCGAGGTCTCGATCACCAGGCTATTCCTCGCCGGTGTCGTTCCCGGGCTGATGATCGCAGCCATCTACTCGCTCTACATCATGCTGGTCGCCATCCGGCGCGAGGGCACGACTCCCGTCGACGAGCCGCGCTACGCGGCCCGCGACTACGTTGCCGGGCTGATCACGCTTGCGCCCGTGATCGTGCTGATCGGCAGCGTGCTGGGCGTCCTCTACTCGGGAATCGCCACGCCTTCGGAGGCAGGCGCCGTCGGCGTCGGCGTCAGCCTCGCCGTGATCGTGCTGACCGGCCAGTTCAGCGTCCGGGTCATCGCGGAATCGGTCCAGGCGGCTGTCGTAACCTCGGCGATGTTGTGTTCGATTCTCATTGCCGCCAGCTTCATGTCGACGGCCATGGGCTATCTGCACATCCCGGCGACCATCGCAGGGGCCATCGGCAGCCTCGACCTCGGCCCATATGGCCTGATCGCGATGCTGGCCCTTTTCTACCTGATGCTCGGCATGTTCCTGGAAGGAACGTCGATCACGGTCATGACGCTGCCCATCACCCTGCCGCTTGCGGTCGGCGCGGGGTGGGACCCCGTATGGTTCGGCATTTTCCTCGTGGTCATGGTGGAGATGGCGCAAATCACTCCTCCCGTCGGGTTCAACCTCTTCATCCTGCAGTCGCAGACAGGCGAGAGCATCGTGCGCGTGGCGCGCGCCTCGTTTCCCTTCTTCCTTCTGATGTGCCTGGCGACCGTGCTCCTCGTCGTCTTTCCGGAAATCGCCCTCTGGTTGACCAGGTAGCGGATCAGAAGGACATGTCGGTGGCGAGGCTGCTCGTCATGTACTCGAGCACGCGCTTCCGGAAGAGTTCGGTGTGGGCGCGCGCGGTCTCCTCCGCGGCATCGGCATCTCCGGCCACGATGTGGCCGGTCATGATCCTGTGGTCTTCCACGATGGCGCCGATGTGCTGATCGCGCCTGGTTTCGGTACCTTCGTAGGCGAGCGAGATGCGCGAAAGCCGCAGCCCCAGAGCGAGCAGTTGCGCGTAGTGCTTCGCCACGAGCGCATTGCCGGAGGCCGTTCCGATCGCCTCGTGGAACGCGAGGTTGGTATCCATCATGCCGGTGATGTCGCCATCGGCGGCAGCCTTCTCGAAGCTGCGGCGCCCGGCATCGATGATCGTGATATCCCGCTGCGTGCGCCGCAGCGCCGCCCACCGTGTCACCATGCGCTGCGCGGCATCCAGCGCCTCGAAAAACTCCCGCACACCCGACAGGTCGACGCGCGAGACCCGCGCGCCCCGATTCGGGAGCATCTCCACGAGGCCTTCCGCAGCCAGCTGGATCAGCGCCTCACGAATGGGAGTCCGGGAGACGCCGAGAATCCCGATCAGGACCTGTTCGTCGAGATCAGCGCCAGGCTTGAGCTGAAGCGACAGGATCTGGTTGCGAATTTCCTCATAGGCCCAGCGGGTGCCCGTTCCTTTCGGGCGCCGGTCCTTCGTCGTTTCCACCATCCCTTTTCCGATCCTTGCATTTTTCGTGCGTTGCGCGATCGCGTTGGCCGGTTGCCGCTGGCCGGCACCCGGAAATCCCCAGTCTCGCAGCCAAAGTTCCGCTCGATGCCGACGACCTATACGCACTCGACGCTCCCAACGCCACACCGCACGCGCAGCACGGCAGCGAGACCGATTGACATTGTGTATGGAAATAAATATGCACGAAAAATACAATTTGGATTGAGCGGACATGAAGATCGTTGGCGTCGATGTCGGGGGTACGTTCACGGACTTCCACATCCTCGATGTCGGGAAGGGCGCGTCGCAGGTATTCAAGCTCTCTTCCACTCCGGACAATCCGGCCGACGCCATTCTCGACGGACTTCGGGAAATCGTGACCCGCGGGCTTGCCGATGCCAATGAGATCGACCGGATCTGTCACGGCACCACGGTCGCGACGAACGCGCTCATCCAGCGCAAAGGCGGTCGCATCGCGCTGGTCACGACCGAGGGGTTCCGCGATCTGCTCGAGATCGGGCGACAGACCCGCCCGCATATGTACGACCTCAACCTCGACTATCCCGCTCCGCTCGTCGATCGCGAATTGCGGCTGACCGCTCCCGAGCGGGTCGATGCGAAAGGCGCGGTGATACGCGCGCTCACCGACCGCGACATCGATGAGATCGTCGAGGCCCTGAAGGCGTCCGGAGTCAGATCCTGCGCCGTCTGTCTGCTGTTCTCGTTCCTGAATCCCGAGCACGAGCGCAGGCTGGCAGCGGCCATCGAGGCGGCAGGTATCGAGGTCTCGCTTTCGAGCGAGGTTCAGCCGGAGTTCCGCGAATACGAGCGCATGTCGACGACGGTGCTCAATGCCTATCTCGTCCCGGTCATGAACCACTATCTCGAACGGCTGGAGAACGTGCTGGCCGATGAACTGCCGGAAGCGAGCGTCGGCATAAACCAGTCCTCGGGAGGCCTCATGTCGGTGCGTCAGGCCCGCCGATTCCCGGTGAGGACGGCCCTGTCTGGTCCTGCCGGGGGCGTCATCGGCGCCGCGCACGTCGCCCGCCACTCGCGTGCCGACAACGTCATCACGCTGGACATGGGCGGAACGAGCGCCGATGTGTGCCTGATCAGCCGGGGTCAGGCGGGTATAGCCTACGATCGCTCGATCGGCGGCTTCCCGGTCAGGCTTCCCATGGTGGACGTCAACGCCGTCGGTGCCGGCGGCGGCTCGATCGCATGGTTCGACACTGGCGGGATGCTGAAGGTGGGACCATACAGCGCCGGCGCAAAGCCGGGGCCAGCCTGCTACGGCTTGGGCGGGACTGAGCCGACCGTCACCGACGCCAATCTCATCCTCGGTCGCCTGTCTTCGCGCGGCCTGCTGGCCGGTCGCGTTCCCCTCGAGGTCGAACTCGCGCGCGATGCGTTCCGGCCGATCGCGGAACGCCTCGGCATGTCGCTCGAACACGCCGCGCTGGGCTGCATCGACATTGTCGTTGCCAACATGGTGCGGGCCATTCGCTCCGTATCGGTCGAGCGGGGCCACGATCCGCGCGATTTCACGCTGATGCCGTTCGGCGGCGGTGGACCGCTGCATGCCGAGGATGTGGCCCGGGCGCTCTCGATAGGCAGCGTCATCGTGCCGCCGCATCCCGGCATCTTGTGCGCGCAGGGCATCGTCGTGTCGGACCTCAAGGAGAATATGGTCCGCACCAACCGCATGCCGCTCGTGGCGGCTTCGGTGCCGGCGATCCGAGCGGTCGCTGCGGAACTGCTGGAGGAATCGGAACGATGGTTCGAGATCGAGGAAATCTCACCCGAGCGTCGCAGCACGACCTTGTCGCTGGACCTGCGCTATGTCGGCCAGAATTATGAACTGTCCGTCGAGGCGTCGCCCGAGCGGATCCGTGAGATCGGCGCGGACAGTCTCGTCGACCGGCTCTCCGACGACTTCCACGCGATTCACGAAGCGAACTACGGCCACAACGATCCGGCCGCGGCGATCGAAGTCGTCAACTTCCGTTGCGTGGCGCGTGGCGGTCTTCATCGGCTCGGAGAGGCGGAAGCTCGCGAGTTGCGGACCGATCGCCCGACGCCGCGCGAAACACGTTCGGTCTGGTTCAGCCGGTCCGGGGCGGTCGAGACGCCCATCTACGACAGGGCCGACCTGGCGCCGGGCCACGTCGTCAAGGGTCCTGCAGTCATAGAGCAGATGGACACGACCACGCTGGTCCATCCCGGCACCGTTGCCACCATGGATTCCGGGATGAACCTTCTCCTAGAGCTAGCCCGATGAACATGCATATGCCGATCGACGCGGTGACTGTCGAAATCATCCACAATGCTCTCGGTTCGGTGGTGGATGAATCCTTTCTCGCGCTGATGAAAAGTGCCTTTTCTCAGAACATCAAGGAACGGCGGGACCACTCGACGGCTCTTGCCGACACGAAGGGCAGGCTCGTCGTTCAGGCCAAGGATTCATTGCCGATCCACCTCGGCTCGATGATGGGCCTGATGGAGGTGCTGCTGAAACGCGTTCCGCTGGAGGAGATGCGCGAGGGCGACCTGTTCGTCGCCAACGATCCTTTCGAGGCCGGAGGCACGCATCTCCCCGATCTCAACGTCGCGATGCCCGTGTTCGATAAAGGCAGGGTCGTCGGATTCGTCTGCAACATCGCCCACCACGCCGATTTCGGCGGGATGACGCCGGGCAGCATGGGCGGCGGCATGACGGAGATCTACCAGGAAGGCCTGCGGGTGCCGCTGGTGAGGCTCTATTCCGCCGGGCACCTCAATCGCGACATCTGCGACCTGATCCTTCTCAACACACGCGTTCCCGAAGAGCGCCGCGGCGACCTCAACGCCCAGATCGCCGCGGCTCGCCTCGGCGCGCGGCGCTTCGCCGAAGTGATCGGCCGTTACGGGTCTGGAACTCTCGAAGCTGCATTTGGCGAGATCATTCGCCGGACCGAAATCCGCATGCGCCATGCGATCGGCCAGTTGCCCGACGGTATCTACCGCTTCCGCGATGTCATGGACGACGATGGCTGCGGCAACCGCTCCCTGCCCATCGAGGTCAAGGTGACGATCGCGGGCGACCGCCTGCACGTCGACTTCTCCGGGACGGCTGCGCAGACGGCCGGCAACATCAACTGCACGCCCAGCGCAACGCTTTCGGCCATCTCCTACACGATCAAGGCGCTGCTCGACCCGGAGGTGGCAAACAACCAGGGCGTTCTCGACGTCTGCGAGTGGTCGGCACCGGCGGGCAGTCTCGTCAACGCGGTGTTTCCGGCCTCCGTTGCGAACCGGGCCCACACCTGCCAGCGCATCATCGATGCGCTGATCGGCGCATTGGCCGAGGCCGTGCCTGACAAGGCCGTGGGCGCCGGGAATGGCGCGAACACCACCGCCGTCTTCACCGGCATCGATCCCGCCACCGGCCGGCGCTACATCTATTTCGAAACGTTAGGCGGCGGATTCGGCGGTCGCAGCACGCATGACGGCAAGGACGGTGTCCAAGTGCACATCACCAACACCTCCAACCTGCCCGTGGAAGCAATCGAAATGGATTACCCCTTGCGTGTGATCGAATACGGGCTCGTACAGGATTCGGGGGGCGCCGGCACTTACCGCGGCGGGCTCGCCATACGTCGCGTGCTGAGCCCGATTGGTCACACATGCACCTTCTCCGGCTCCGGCGAGCGTTTCGACAGCCGTCCCTGGGGCATCTTCGGCGGACAGGACGGGCGCAGCGGTCGCTTCATGCGCTTCGAGCCCGACGGAAGCGAAACCGAACTGCCAAGCAAGCCGGCGGGCGTCGATTTCGGACCGGGGCAGGCGATCGCGATCGAGACGCCCGGCGCCGGTGGTTATGGAGCACCGGCGGGGCGAGACCCGGCGCTGATTGCGCGCGACCGCGCATCCGGGAAATTCTCCGACGCGTTCATCGCGCGCTGCTATGGCTGAGGATCATGTCCATGAATGAACCCGTCGCGACCGTTCAGCAGATCATCGGCGTCTATGACGGGCTCAGCGCCCGCATTGCCGATGCCAAGGGTTTCGACTGGCTGCATGTCGGTGGCTACAACATCTCGGGCTCGGCTCACGGAATGCCGGATGTCGGGCTTCTGACGCTCACCGAGAACCTCGACGCCGTTCGTCGTATCGTCGGCTGCACCTCCCGCCCGGTCCTGGTGGATGGGGACGACGGATATGGGAACTATCTCAACGTGATGCGGCTGGTGAGCGAGGTCGAGCGCACCGGCGCCTCCGGGATCCATCTCGAGGATCAAGTGTTCCCGAAGAAGTGCGGGCACATGGAGAACAAGCGCGTCGTGCCGGCAAGCGCGTTCGAGGCCAAGATCAAGGCCTTCGTGGATACGCGGAAGTCGGAGCGCTTCCTCCTCTTCGCACGCACCGATGCCATCGCCACGGACGGGTTCGAGGCCGCCATCGAGCGAGGGAACCGCTATCTGGAGGCCGGCGCGGACGTGATCTTCGTGGAAGCGCCGGTGTCTCGGGAGCAGGCCGCATCCATCCCGCGCCTCATCGACGGGCCAGTGTTGTACAACTGGGTGTTCCGCGGCAAGTCACCGCTCATCCCGCGCGAGGAACTCGCCGCGATGGGCTACGCCTACTACCTGCAGGCGGACGTTCTCTACGCGGTGGCTCATGCGCTGGAGCTCTATTTCACGGAACTGAAGACGACTGGCACGTATGGAAAGGCGGCCGATCGCATGATCTCATTTGACGCCTTCAATACGCTGGTTGGGCTGGAGAGGATCGTTGACGCCGAGCGCCTCTACGAAGATATCGTAGCCAATGGCCTGGCTGCGGGCGCGGGCTCCGGGCATTGACGGCGATATCCGCGTGATTTCGGTTCCGCATCTCGACGGGGGAAGACGCCGATCGCTTCCGGCGACGAGGTTCACCCACCCCGGCGTGAGCAGCCGGAAGGCGATGATGATGACGACGCCGCGTGGAGCAGGCTGCCACCAGTCGAAGCCGAATTCCCAGACCGCCAAGGCCAGCGCGCCCAGCACCAGAACCGCATGGAGCCAGAGCGCGGCGAGCGGGCGCCACTGAACCAGCACAGCGGTGACCAGCATCGCCGATCGCATTCCGCTAACAAGCGGAACGTCATTTCACGGCGCGTGGTCCCCAGAGAATCGGCGCATAGCGGACGGCGAAAAGCAGGAAGGCCGCGCTCCACAGCGCTCCCCCGGTTGTCAGGAGGGCGGAGTAGCCGTCCCCGGCGAAGGGCGCCGCGACCCTGAGGGCGGCGCCGGCCGAAACCATCGCGTAGAGCGCCGTCAACGCCCGGTCGGCGACGATCGCGCGTCCGGTGTGGCCGAGGCTCGCCCGCGTCATGACCGCCAGCGTCATGGTCCCGATCGCGCCCGCCGTCAGTGCGTGCAGCGCGGCGGAATACGGGACCGCGGGCAGAAGCGTGGATGCCCCCAGCAGCAAGAGCGAGACGGAGAGCCAGCCGTAACCGGCATGGAGGACGAAGAGGATCGGTTCCCGGACCGTCGCAAGTCCCCGCCAGCGCAGGAGCCTGGCTGCGACCAACAGCCCGGCGAGGCTGAGGATGGCGCCGACGGCGGTGGAACCGGGAAAGAGGGCCCAGCCGGCGGTGGCCGCCGCGGTCGCTGCGAGCGCGGCCTTGTCGATTGCGCCGAAGCCGGCGGGAAGCTTTGTCGCGCCCTCCTTCACGAGCCAGTTTCGCGTGAAGCTCGGCACGATCCGGCCACCGATCAGCGCGAGCAGCATGGCGGCGACAGCGAGCGCGAGCCTCTGCCCTAAATCGTGCGGCAGGAGCCCGGCGCTGGCCAGGTGATCCGTGGCGTTGGCCATGCCGAACAGCGTGATCATCACGGCGACCGGCGCGTTCTTCCAGTTCCGGCCGGCGATGACCTCCCGCCAGATCGCGAATGCGAGGAATGCCGGGAAGGCGAGATCGGCCGCCATCGCAAGCCATGGATCCCCCACGACCAGGCACGCAGCCCGGCCCGCCAACCAGAGGGCCACGAGCAGGAGGAGCGGCAACCCGCTCAGCGGCAGCCGCCCCGTCCAGTTGGGAACGGCGGTCAGCACGAAGCCGGCGATGACCGCGGCGAGGTATCCGAACAGCATCTCGTGGGCATGCCAGCGCATGCCCGGAAAGGGTCCGCCGATCTCGATGCCGCCGAAGTAGGCCCAGAGCCACAGCGGCACGGCGAGGCCGGCGTACAGCGCGCCGAGAAAGAAGAACGGCCGGAATCCGTAGTGCAGGATCGGCGGCATCGCGCGGATGCGGCCGCGCCCGTCCCTGGACGCGTCGCCGGATTTCAGGGCCGCGCGTGGAACGGAGCGGTCGGCGGCGGAGATCGCGCGCGTGGAGGTCATGCGTTGCCCCGTCCGGCGGCCCGTCTTGCCGAGACGACGCCGTGGGCGGCGAAGTCCTCGACGTCCTGGAACAGCGACGCGATCTCGTGGAAGACGGTCCGGTCGGGTTCGTCAGGGTCGAGCGAATCGAGTTCTCCCAGAAGCGTCAGGACGATGACGATCGCGTCCCTCATCTTCCTGGCGTCTTCGAGGCCCCGGGCGCGTCGGAGGCGTTCTTCCTCCGCGCCGGCTTCATCGAGCACGGCGGTGGCCAGCGCTTCGCAGCGGCAGTCGAGACCGGCCGCCGCGATCCCGCGCCTCAGGCGTTCAACGACCGCATCCGGTTCCTCCGGAACGCGCTCGATATGGGGACTGGCCCCGCGGCCGGTTGTCATGGCTCTCATTTGCCGTTCTCCTGGGCAATCTTCGTACCGATCGTGTCGACGAGGTTTCGCAGCCTCGCGGCCGCTGCCGCCACGGCGGAGCGGTCTTCCAGGACGAGCCGGAAACCGAGGTTCTCGGGAGGCGTGCCGACGGCGCATCCGCCGCTCTTGCCGTCGCGGACGAAGGTGGACATGTACGCCCGATGCCGTCCCTCCATCACCCGGACGCCGCAATTCTCCGTGGAATCGACGACGTCGCGATCCTCGCCCAGGATCGTCCTCGCGTAGCAGGTCGACGTCCATTCCCAGACGTTCCCGGCGAAGTCCTCCACGCCCTTCGAGTTGGCCCCGTAATAGCCGGCGGGCTTCGGCTTGGGGTCGGGTGGGCGCTTCGCGGCCGCCTCCTCGCGATAGCGCCTGATCCAGCGCACGGCGGGATTGGCAGGGTCGTCCGCGGCGGCGGAGAAGGCGTCGCCCGAGAAGCGCTCCGCCGCGGCAGCGGCGGCTTCGATCGCGGTGGGAAGCCGCCACGTTAGGCGGGTCGCCTTCGAGTACCACTGAGCATAGGATTGCGCGTCCAGCCAGTTCACCCCGGTGACCGGGACGTCGGCTTGCACCATCCTCGCGTCGGGCGCGGCACATGCTGCCTCGTCCACGCAGCGCCGGTAGTCGGCGAGGCTTACCTGCCGCTTCATGATCTGGAAGGCGCCCACCGCCGCCCGCTCCACCGGAGCCACCGCCGGGGTTCCGACGGCGAGGAATTCTCCGGGCAACGGAAAGTCGAGCGTCGTCGCGCCGACGACCACTGTCGCGGCCGGCTGCATCGCCGGATCGACAGGGGAGCCCGCCATGATCCCGGCGGCCGTGAGGGGGACCGCGATGGCCGCCGCGGCGCCCAGGGCGGCTTCGAGAAGGGTGAGGTGCATGTCGGCCTCCGCCAGAGAGGCGGTCCGGTCGATGCCGGGCCGCCTTGCCTTCGGGCGATCAGTTCATGGGGATCGGGCCAGGCGCCGCGACCTGCTTCATCAGGTCGTCGTCCCACTCGCCCTCGACCACGAAGTGCGCCGTCGCGCCGAGTTCCACAGCTTCGATCAGGTTGTGGTTGACGTAGGCGTAGATGCCGGGCTGCAGGAATGTGTAGAGCGCCGCCCCGGCGGAGCCGCCGCGGATGAACCAGGTCTCGAGGTCCTTGGCCGGCGGGTTGGCGAATTTGCCCTGTTCCCAGACGTAGTCGCCATGGCCGCCGATCAGGTGGGGCCGGGTATCCCGGTTCGCCTGGCTGTGGACGATCAGCACGGTCTCGCCGACTTTCGCCTTCATGGCGTTGTCGCCGGTCAGCGCGCCCTTCGCGCCGTTGAAGACGACGTGGGTCGGGATCAGGCCCCTCATCACCTCGACCGTGTCGGCGTAGGAATCGCCGTGGCTCTCGTAGGTCTTGAAGTTGCCTTCCTCGTCGCGCGGGACGTAGAGGTCGTTCTCGCCGACGTAGAAGACCTTGTCGTAGGTCAGGGTCTCGCCCTTCTCATTCTTCAGTCCGTCGCGCGGCAGCACCATGATCGTGCCGCTCATGCCCGACACGACGTGCCAGGGGATCATCGCCCCTTCCGGCGCGCAGTGGTAGACGAAGGTACCGGTGCGGGTCGCCTTGAAGCGCAGGGTCACCTGTTCGCCGGGATTGATGAGGGTCAGCGCCCCGCCGCCCAGCGCGCCAGTGGCGGCATGGAAGTCGATGTTGTGCGGCAACGGGTTTGTCTCGGGGTTCATCAGCGTCATCTCGACATAGTCGCCTTCGTGCACCACCATCATCGGGCCGGGCATGGAACCGTCGAAGGTCATTGCCTGGAATTCGGTCCCCTCGTCGTCGATGACGACCGTCTTCTCGACGATGGGCATGGTGAACTCGACGACCTTCGGCCCGCCCGTTGCGACCTGCTCGTGGGCATGCACGTAGGGCGGCGCCACGAGCGCGACCTTCTCGCGCGGAAGCGCTGCAATCTCGGTTTCGTTGGCCGCGGCTGCAAGCGGCGGCATCGCGGCCAGCATGGCGGTTGCGGCCGCTCCCAGAAGTGCCTGGCGACGCGTGAACATGGCGGTTCTCCTTTTCGATCCATCGTTTTCGATGGAGTGAACCTATGCCCGCGCGCAAAAGCCTTCTTTGTCGTGGCGCAAATTGGCGACGGGAAGGCCGCCTCGTTCTCTCTAGGGCGAAATCGCCGTCGAGATGCCGCCTTGCAGACGGCGATCCGGCCGGCCCGTGGCCGCCGGTCCGCCGGGGATCGGGAGTTGAACCGGAGTTGCGCGACGAACGCGCGAAGGCGCGCCGCCGCACGTCTCGGGCGCGGCGGTGTTGCAAGCGGTCTCGTTTGGCTGCAGGCCCGTCGCTAACCGGCTCCTCCGGCTCCCGCCAGATTGCCGATCAGGTTGCCGAGGATGAAAGGCATCATGCCGCCGGCGCGCAGATAGTCGATCTCGACCTGCGTATCGACGCGCAGAACGAGCGGGATCTCGCGGACCGCGCCATCCGCCTTCCTGACCGCGAGGGTGAGGGATTGCCTTGGCCGGACGTCGCCCTCGACACCTTTGAGATAGAAGATTTCCGAACCGTCGAAGCCCAGGCTCTCGCCCGTCTCGCCAGCGGGAAACTGACATGGAAGCACGCCCATGCCGATCAGGTTCGAACGATGGATGCGCTCGAAGCTCGACGCGACGACGGCGCGCACGTTCAGAAGCCGCGTGCCCTTGGCCGCCCAGTCGCGGGCGCTTCCCGTGCCGTATTCCTCGCCCGCCAGCACGATCAGCGGCACGCCCTCTTCATGGTAGCGCAGCGAGGCGTCGTAGATCGACATCGTCTCGCCCGAAGGTTGGTGGCAGGTAACGCTGCCCTCGGTGCCCGGCACCATGAGGTTGCGCAGCCGCACGTTCGAGAACGCGCCGCGGACCATGACCTCGTGGTTCATGCGCCGGGAGCCGAAATTGTTGAAATCCTTCGCCGCGACGCCTTGCCGTGACAGGTATGCGCCGGCGACCGTGTCGCGGCCGATGCTGCCGATCGGCGAGATGTGGTCGGTCGTGACGGAATTGCCGAGGATCGCCAGCGCACGCGCGCCGTCGATGTCCTTGAGCACGTCCTGGCGCATACCGCCGTCGAGGAATGGCGGCTCCTTGATGTAGGTCGAGCGGTCGTCCCAGGGAAACAGGCGGCCGGTCTCGTTGGGAATGTCGGCCCAGTATGGGTTGCGTGCCGTGAAGTCGCCGGAATAGGTCTCGCGGTAGAAGCCGGGATCGGCGGCCCGGGCCATGGCCTCGGCCAGTTCCTCGCGGCTAGGCCAGATGTCCCTGAGATAGACGGCGCGGCCGTCCGTGCCGGTGCCGATCGGATCGCGCGTCATGTCGATGTCGACGGTACCGGCGAGCGCGAAGGCGACGACCAGCGGCGGGCTGGCGAGGAACGACGCCTTGACCATGCGATGGATGCGCGCCTCGAAATTCCTGTTGCCCGACAGAACCGCGCAAGCCACGCCGTCGGACGACCTGATCTCTTCCTCAAGCGCGGGGTCGAGCGGCCCGGAAGCGCCGACACAGGGGGCGCAGCTGTAGCCGGCGACCGCGAAGCCCAGCGCGTCGAGCGGGTCCTGCAATCCCGTTTCCTCGAGATAGCGGCTGACCACGAGCGAGCCGGGCGTGAGCGACGTCTTGACCCAGGGCTTGGTCGTCAATCCCGCCGCCACCGCTTTCCTGGCGACCAGACCGGCGGCCAGCATGACGCTCGGATTGGACGTATTCGTGCAGGACGTGACCGCGGCGATCACCACGTCGCCGTCGCGAAAGCCGCCGTTGCGGGGTTTCGAGGCCGGACGCGCGTAGCCGCCCTCGCCTTGCGGCTTTACGAGCGTGTCTTCGAACACATGCTTGACGTCCGACAGGCCGATCCGGTCCTGCGGCCGCCGGGGTCCGGCGACGCTCGGGACGACGTCCCCCAGATCGAGCTGGAGCAGCCGGGTGTAGGCCACCTCGCCCTCCTTCGGTGCCCCGAACAGTCCCTGCGTGCGGTAGTAGAGTTCAGTCGCATGCACCGTGTCTTCGGGCCGGCCCGTCTGGCGCAGGTAGCCGATGGTCTGCTCGTCCATCGGGAAGTAGCCGATCGTGGCGCCATATTCCGGCGCCATGTTGGCGATGGTGGCGCGGTCCGGGATGCTGAGCTTCGATACGCCTTCGCCGTGGAACTCCAGGAACTGCCCGACCACCTTTGCCTTTCGCAGCATCTCGGTGACGTGGAGAACCAGGTCTGTCGCGGTGACGCCTTCGCCGAGTTCGCCGCGCACCTCGATGCCGACCACATCCGGCATGAGGAAGCAGACGGGCTGGCCGAGGATCGCGCCCTGCGCCTCGATGCCGCCGACACCCCACCCGACCGTTCCCAGTCCCGAGATCATGCAGGTGTGCGAATCCGTCGCCACCATCGTATCGGGCATGCACACGCCGTCCTTGACCAGGAGGCCGGGCGCCAGAAATTCGAGGTTGAGCTGATGCAGTATCCCGGCGCCCGGCGGGAAGAGCCGGATGCCCTTGTAGGCCTGCACCGCCCATTTGACGAACTGGTAGCGCTCGTGGTTGCGCTGGATATCCAGCTCCATGTTGCGGAGTTTGGCGTCGGGGAAACCGTAGAAATCGACGGTGAGCGTATGGTCGAGCGCCATGTCGACCGGGACGGCCGGCTGCACGCTTTCGACCGGGAGACCGAGCCGGTCCATGCTGGAGCGCATCGCGGTGAGGTCGCCGAGCAGCGGAATGCCGGCCGCGCAGTTGAGCGCGACGCGGCCGACCGTGAAGGGAATTTCCTCGGTCCGCTCGGCGACCGGCTGCCAGTTGGCGAGCGCCCGCACCTGGTCCTCGGTGATGCGTCGGCCGTCGCAGTGCCGCAGGAGCGATTCCAGCACAACGCGCAGCACGACGGGCAGGCGCATGTGGTCGCCCTGCCCTGCCGCGTTGAGCGCGGCGAGCGAATAGTATTCCTTCGCGCCTAGACCGGGGAGGTCGATTTCGCGTCGGGCGATCGAATCAAACGGGTTGCTCATCAGGCGTTGCTCATTTCACGAGGCATTCCGGGCTGCGCCCAGGAGGTGGGTCAACTCGCCCAGGGTCTTCAGTTCTTCGATCCGCGAAACGTTGCCAGCCAGCGCACACGCGTCGCCTTCGCTCAGCACCTTTCGCGCGAGGATCGAAAACTTCTGCTCAAGTTCGGCATCGCTGCACGGGTCGGCCGGGGTGCCCCGGCATTCCGGCACCCACATGTGCCTGACGCTGCCGTCGGCGAGCGTGAGTTCCACGTCTGCTGCGAACTTTGCCGGATAGACCGCCTCGGCCTCGGCGCTGACATGGATCTCGACCTTCGTCTGGACGTCGCGCATCGCCTTCTGCGTCAGCCGCTTCTCCCCATACTCCGCCGGGTCCTTCGGATCGCCCAGAAGCGCGAGCGCGGCGCAGAAGGGGATGGAGTACTGCGCGCCCATCGTATCGACCGGCGCGGGATTGCCGTTGTTGGCGGCCGCATAGCTGCTGACTCCGACGCGGATGGACGCGACGTCCGCCGCTGCGAGTTCCCGGCCGCCGCGCATGTCCGACAGAGCCTGCACGACGGGCTGAATCCAGCCGCAGATCGGGTAGACCTTGAACCAGATGTCGCTGATCGCCCATTTCGAGCCCAGGCCGTCGGTCAGGCGTTCGGGCGCGGCGGTCGCGCCGCCGAAGATCTCGAGAAGACCGAACCTGCCGTCGATGGCATAGGGCGGGCCGGAAAAGCCGCGGCGGGCCAGCTGGCAGGCCCGCACGCCCGCTTCGGCCCCGCGCCCGAGATGCAGCCGCTTGACCATGCCGCCGCCATCGCCCGAGGCGAATGCCTTGATACCCGAGGCTGCCGAACAGGACAGCCCGATCGCCGACGTCAGTTGCGCGAGGTCCAGGCCCGCGACCTTGCCTGCGGCCATCGCGGCGGCGACGGGGGCGGTGAGGCTCGTGACGTGGAAGCCGAGCCGCGAGGGGCTTACGCCCATGCCGACGGCGACACGGTGCATGATCTCGTAGCCAGCGACGATGCCTGATATCAGCGCCTCGCCGGAAGCGCCGGTCGCCTCCGCGGCCGCGAGCGCGGCGGGGACGACCGCGGCTGCCGGATGGACGATCGAGCTGGCGATCAGGTCGTCGAGTTCATAGCCATGGATCGCCAGACCGTTGCACATCGCCGCGGCGGGTGCCGAGAGCCGGGTCCCATACCCGATGACGGTGCAGTTTCCCGAGCTCCGTTCCTCGATCATCTCCGCGGCCAGGATGCGCGACCATGGCTGGAGCGTCCCGAACAGCCCGCATCCGAGCGCGTCCAGCAGGCACTGCCGCGCCTTTGCGCGCACGTCTTGCGGCAGCTGGTCGTAGGTCAGATCGTGAAGGAATTCGACGAGGCCCGTCGACCGATATGCTGTCGCCACTGTTCCGCGTCCCGGGGTTGCACGTGTCCTTGCCCGCGCGCAATTCCACGACGAGCCGGAGATGGACCGCGTCCTCCCCGCAACGCCGGCACGTTAGGGCCGAGGCCCCGGTCGGAACAACGCCGAAATGCTCATACTGGTATGGCTAACTTCGATCGTCGCCCCCCGCCGGATCGGCGCGGCTGTGGACCGTCTCCTCGCGGCTGGCGCGGATGCGTTGGCGGGTGAGTTCCGGCGACAGTTTCAGCATGAAATCGACCTCGATCTTGCGCAGGTACGAACTCTTGCGGAACGAGACATAGGCCGTGCTGGACGGAAACAGGTGGCTGACGTCGCGCGCGACGAGGTTCTTGTCGCGCTCGGGGTCGAATGCGATCGACGCAGTGATGGCGATACCGAGCCCGATGTTGACGTAGGTCTTGCCCACGTCCGAATCGACGCCGGCGAAGGGGACGAGCGGCTTGATACCCTCCTTCGCGAAGGCGTCCATGATGGCCCAGCCGCCGCTGCGAAAATGGTCGTGACCGATGAGGGGGTGTTTCGCCAGCTCCTGGAGGGTGATCTTCTCGAGTTTCGCGATCGGATGATCCTTGGGCGCGATGACCGAGCGCTTGATGCTCAGGATCGGCAGCCGCACCAGCCCGAGAAAGCTCTTCTGCGGCTCGGTCGACACGCCAAGGTCGGCACTCCCCGCCTGCACGTATTCGCTGACCTCGGTGGGATTGCCCTGAAGCAGGCCGATGCGCACGTTCGGTTGCCGCGCCAGAAACTCGCGGATCACGTTCGGCAGAACGTAACGCGCGAAGGTGTGCGTGGTCGCGATCGTCAGCCGGCCGCCCTTTTCCTCGTTGTAGTCGTCGCTGATCTTCTGGATGTCGTCGATCTCGCGGAAGATTCGTTCCGCGTTTTCGATCAGTTCCAGGCCGGCGGCCGTGGCGCCAACGATGCGGTTGCGCGTGCGCTCGAAGATGTCGAAGCCGAGTTCGAGTTCGAGCTGGCGGATCTGCTTGCTGATGCCCGGTTGAGACGTGTTCAGCGCATCGGCGGCGGCCGATATGTGATTTCCCCGGCGATAGACCTCGAGGACGTACTTCAACTGGCGAAGCTGCATGGATGGATCAATCTCGTGGCGACCGCCGGCACGAAAAGACGCCAGCCGGTCGGCACTGTGGCGGTGGCGGTGTCCGAGTATCGCCACAGGCACGGAGAATTACAACCGGTTGCTGTTGGCCGGCGGGAAGCCTCCTAACCGCGCGGCCACGGCTGCGATCTCATTCCGCCGCGTTTTCGATCGCCTTGGTGACCGCCGCGGCGGCGTGGCGCCCTGCCAGGCGGCCGAATACCGCGCCGCTGGTGAGGCCCGTGGAACCTGGATAGTTGAAGTAGAACAGGCCGCCGACCATTTCGCCTGCCGCGTAGAGCCCCGGGATCGGCCGATGGTTGACGTCCCTCACCTGCCCCTCGGTGGTGATGTTCAGCCCGCCGAAGGTGAACGTGATACCGCAGGTCACGGAGAACGCCTCGAAGGGCGGGTTCTCCAGCGGGATGGCCCAGTTCGACTTCGGGATTGCCAGGCCGTCGGTACCGCGCCCATCCTTGACAGTCGGATCGAAAGGCTTGTCGCGCTTCACGGCCGCATTGAATGCCTTGATTTCCCTGATCAACTGTTCGCCATTCACGTCGTCGAGCTTCTCGGCGAGTTCCTCGATGGTGTTGGCGGTTATCCTGGTGACGCGGCGTGCGCTGTATTCGGGACGCAGCAGGTGCGTGACCGACGAATCGAAGATCTGCCAGGCAAACTGACCCGGCTGCTTCATGACGATGTGCCCGTACTTGGCATAGGTGTAGTTGCGGATGTCGGCGCCTTCGTCGAGAAAGCGACGGCCCTCGGCGTTGACCATGATGGAGAACGGATAGCTGTCGCGTTCGTAATCATCGACGGTCGACATGTCGCCGAAGTCGCTGGCATAGCGCTCCCAGCTGACCGCATGGCAACCCGACCAGTGGCCACAGGGCTGCGCGCCGATCTTCAGCGCCATGTTCAGCCCGTCGCCGGTGTTGTACTTCGAGCCGCGGACCTTCGCCAGGTCCCAGCCCGGGCCGAGATAGCGCGTGCGCCACTCGGTGTTGGCCTCGAAGCCGCCGCAGGCGAGAACGATGGACTGGGCGTAGATCTTCGTCGTCTTGCCGGCGATCTGGACTTCGACGCCGTGGACACCGTCATCGGACGAGATCAGGTCGCGCACCCAGGCGTCGTACACGATGGTGATGCCCTTCCGCTCCGCAGCCTTGAACAGGGAATCGACCATCCCGCGTCCGCCACCGGAGACGGCCAGCGTCGCGCCGCCCCAGAACTTGTAGCGGCCGTCGACCTTGAAGGACTGGCGCCCGAACTGCGGCAGGAACCGCAGTCCCTGGTCCTTGAGCCAGTGGACGGTCTCGTTGCTCTGGCGCACGAGGATCTCGCAGAGGTCGGGATCGGTCCGGTTCTCCGTCACGCGCGCCATGTCGTCGAAGAAATCGTCCTCGGTATAGGTGCCGAAGTCGCTTCTCTGTTCCTCTTCCGACAGGTCGGGCGACAGCGCGAGAATGTCGTCGGCGCCGTTGTAGACGAACCGCATCAGCCCTTCGGTGTAGGCCGTATTGCCGCCGCGTTCCTCTTGCGGTGCCCGCTCCAGAATGACGACACTCACACCCAGTTCGGCCGCAGACAGTGCGGCGCAGAGCGCCGCATTGCCTCCGCCGACGACGATGACGTCGTAACTTTGATACTTTTGGTCAGGATGCATGTCTTGCTGTTCGCCGCGTGAGTTCTACTGGAAGGTTGGGAAGCCAATCTTCAGGTTCAGGCCTCGACGTAACATTCAACCGTTCGACGAAGTTAGAACGCTTTGTCATCCTGGTATGGTGAAACAGCCTCGCATTGCGTTCGCCGACGCCATGCGCTCCCGAGCCGTTCGTCCGGTTGCCGGCGGTCCTGATCAGCTATTCGACCGAATCCCGGGGGTTTTTGTCCTGACGCACAAGTATCCCGTCATGTCGGGCGGCGGTCGCTCCGGGAGAAGCCGGCGGCTCCGGAAGGCGGAACCGGCCAAACCTGAAATGAAACATTCGTTACATCATTTGCCAAAATGAACGAAGCGTGTATGTTGCCGCCACGACACCGTTCCGCCGATGCTCGACCCTATGCATTGCGCGCGGCACGCCCGATCGCCAGGAGGCTCCCATGTCACTCAGCTTGCTCACCCAGGACCATCTCGACCGCGTCGCCATCGAAGTGCAGAAAGGTTTCCTGACAATCGGCGAACTGATCGCGCTCGGCACCGAGCTCGACCTGCCCCTCAGCCAGGTGGTGGTGGCCGAAGCCATGATCCGCGAGGACAAGGACTTCGACCTGGTGACCGAGGAGTGCTTCGCCGCCTTCGCTCACAACATGCGGGCCCTCGAGAAGGGTACGAAGGACGGCAACAGCTTCGTGCTCGGGACCGTGGCCAGCGATCTGGCGAAGCAGGATGTCGGCGTCCTGATCGGGGATGAGCTGATCGACCGCGCGCTGGTCTACACGCTGGCGACCGAGGTCGGAAACCACGAGGTCGGCCTTTCGCCCTGCGCGGGAACCGGCGACAGCTGCCCCTATACCGGCCTCCTGAAGGCGCTGATGGTAACCGGCGTGGACCTTGCGCGCGTCAAGCTGACGGCGGCGCTGATCCTCAAGGTCGGGAGCATCTATCGCGCGGGCAAGGCGACGACGGGCTGCAACATGGAAGGCTACGGCGCCGGATCGCCGGCAACCGCGGCCGCGCTGACGGACCTTCGCGGCGGCACGGCCGAACAGGTCGGCAAGGCCATGGTCCTGGCGATCTCCCCGACGCTGGCGGTTCCCTGCACGCCGCGCGTCATCACCCGCGGCCTGTGCGGGGCACATATCGGCAGCGCGATCCTGATCGGCAACCTGGCGTCCAACCTCATTCTCAAGAGCACCATCCCGGTCGACATCGACGTCGACGTCATGATCGCCATGGCGGCCCGCATCCATCGCGAGGCGGCGCCGGTGATCACGGCGGTCAACGTGAAGTACATGCGCCCCTACTTCTCCAAGCGGCCCCAGGTCGAGGCGCTCCTGACCAAGGAGCAGGCGCTCGGGCAGGACGACCCGTCCAACATCATCCTCGCCGAAGCGCGCGAGGAACTGCACGCGATGCTGGAAAGCAGCCGTCCCCTGACGCGGACCATGGGCGAGATCGTCGTCGGCGGAAGCTCGATCGCCGTCGGCTCGCCGACCAACATGGCGCGGATCGCCCACGCGCTGAAAAAGGGCAGCATCAAGCAGGTCGACATCGAGCTGACGAAGGATCTCTACAACCGCCGCTCCATCAACGTGCCGGCGATCCTGATGGGCGCGATGTTCGGATCGCATACGTCGGATGGCGACATGTACGGCAAGGTCATGGACCTGCCCGCCATCAAGAACATCAACATCACGCTCTCCGAGATCGAGGAGCCGGAGGTGCAGCGCATCCGCCTCACGACCGACCAGGGCTCGGTCTGGATCGACTCGCGCAACCGGGGCGGCGCGCGCGTCGCCATCGTGGACTGCAGTCCCTCGGTCGAAGCCGCTCTCGCCGCGGCCAAGGATCTCGGCATCCAGGTCGTCAGCTGAGCTGCGACGCAACCAGGATGTCGCTTTCACATACGCGCGTGGGGGCCGAGTTCGTCTCGGCCTTCTCCACCATACAGGCTGCAACCATCCACGAGGCGCAGGGCGCGACCGGCGCCGTCACGGCGGATATTCGCCCCCTCGACCGGGCAATGTCGCTCTGCGGTCCGGCCCTGACGATCAAGATGCCGCCGGCCGACAACCTGGCGCTCCACCAGGCGCTCTATCTCGCAGAGCCGGGCGACGTGCTGGTCGTCGACTGCGGACGCCACATCGAGGCCGGCCAGTGGGGCGGTATCCTCATGGAAGCGGCCAAGGCGCGCGGCGTCGCGGGGCTCATCACCAACGGGTCGGTGCGCGACACCGACGAACTGATCGAAGCCGGTTTCCCCGTCTTCAGCCGCGGCATCTCCATCAAGGGCACCGCCAAGAACCCGGGCGCGCGGATCGGCGAGCCGATGATATTCGAAGGTGTCTCGGTGGCGCCGGGCGATCTCGTTCGGGCCGATGCCGACGGGATCGTGTTCGTCCCCAAGGATGCTGCCGCTGCGGTGCTCGAAAAATCCCGGGCGCGCATCGCCAAGGAAGACGATTTCACCCGGCGCATCCGCAACGGCGAGACGACGCTCGATCTCTACGGTTTCCCCGCCTATTCGAAAGCAGGATGATGGATAGCAGCATCTTCGACACAAAGTTCCGGTCGCGGTTGCAAGCCCTTTCGACCACCAATCTCTCCGACGCCATGGATTCGGTCGGCATCGCGGGGGCCGTGATCGGCGTGCGGCCGATGTTCCATTCCCCCCGTGTCGTCGGGCGGGCGGTGACGATCAAGATCACCGCCGCGGGCATGAAGAAATCCGAGACCCACCTCGGAGTGGAAGCGATCGCCGCGTCGCAGCCCGGCGACGTGATCGTGATCAGCAACCATGGCGACGTGAAGAACAATTGCTGGGGCGAGGTCCTGTCCTGCGCGGCGAAGGTGAAGGGCGTCGGCGGCGTGGTCGTCGACGGCGCGGCGCGCGACATCGATGCCTGCGAGGAGATGGGTTTTCCCGTCTTCGCCCGCGCGGCCGTACCCATCACCGCGCGCGGCCGGATCATGCAGGAAGCGTACAACGTCACCGTCCGCATGGGCGACGTCCAGGTCAGTCCGGGGGACGTCGTGGTGGCCGACATCAACGGCGTCGTCTTCATCCCTCCGTCGAAACTCGAGGACGTGATCGTCCGCGCCGAGTCGCTGATGGAGAAGGAAGAGCAGATGAAGGCCGACCTCCTCGCCGGGATGGACGTCCTCGCGATGGACCGCAAATACAATTACGAGAACATGCTGAAGAAATGACCCCGAGCCATCCGCACCAGAAACTGATCGACGCCTTTTCCGAATTCTCGACCTCGACGATATCGGACGCCTGCGACAGGCTTGGCATCGCGGCTGGGTGCCTCGGCATCTCCGCCGTCAGCAAGTCCCGCCGCATGGTCGGCACAGCCTACACGGTTCGCTACGTCCCGGTCGGAGAGACAAAGGGGACCGTCGGCGACTACATCGACGAGGTTCGCTCCGGCGACGTCGTCGTGCTCGACAACCAGGGCCGCACGGACTGCACGGTCTGGGGCGACATCCTCACCGTCTATTCGAGGACGAGGAACATTGCCGGCACGCTCATCGAGGGGGTTTGTCGCGATCTCGACGGCATCGACGAGCACGATTACCCGCTGTTTGCGCGCGGTGTCTTCATGATGACCGGCAAGGACCGCGTGATGGTCGACGGGACGCAGGTGACGGTGTCCGTCGGCAACCGCCAGGTGCGGCCCGACGACATGATCGTCGGTGATGCGAGTGGCGTTGTGGTCGTGCCGAAGGAACGCGCCGAGGAGGTTCTGGAGATCGCCCGGACGATCGAAGCCGCCGAAAGCGCGATCATGGACGCCGTGCGCGGCGGGGCCAGCATCGCGGAGGCGCGCCGGGCGCACGGCTACCACACGCTCCAGACCAAGGGCTGACGCCCGGAGCGTCGTGTTGTAAGCCCCTTCTCGCGGACTATACTCGCCTCCGTTTCGACACTTGGCCGGATGGCCGCAAGAGAAGAGCGCCGCGCATTGGCCAGATCAGGTGGACAGCGGACGAGGTCCGACCCCCGCGATACGTTCGCGTTCGCCCCCGAACCGATCCGGCGCATCGGAGAGACGCTCGGCGAGCTCACCATCAAGCAGAAGCTGCTGGCGCGCTTCATGCTCCAGCATCCCGAAAAGATCGGTTTCCTGTCGATTCGCGATCTGGCCGAACAGGTGGGCGTCTCGACCGCCACCGTGTCGCGGCTTTGCTCGCAGCTCGGTTATTCGGGCTATGATGAACTGGGCCGGGAGGTGCAGCAGAGCCTCCAGTACGAGATGTCCACGCCGGCGCGCCTGCGCATGCTCAACGACGTCGCGGATCAGGCCGGAGACACGCCGCAGACGGCCTTCGACCGCGTTGTCGACATGGAGACGCAGAACCTCCTGCTGCTCCGCAGAATGGCGGACCGGGGGACCCTCATGCGCTGCGTCGTAGACCTGCACGATGCCGAAAGCGTTTTCGTCGTCGGTTCGATGGGCTCGACCGCGCTGGCCGAATATTTCGCCTACGCATTGGGGAAGGTGCGCCGGTCGGTGCGGCTTGCAAGTTCGGGCACGGGATCCTCTGACTGGCTGGCGCTCTCCAACGCCGGGCCGGAGACGCTCGTTATCCTGATCGGATTTCCGCGCTATCAGCGCCGGACCATCGAGATAGGGCAACATGCCAAGGCGCGCGGCGCGCGCATTCTCGCGGTGACGGATCAGGAAAGCTCGCCGCTTGCCCGTCTCGCGGACCTCGTAATCCCCGTGCCGATAAGCCTCTCGACGGTCGTCGATTCCTTTGCGGCCCCCGTCGTCCTGATCCACGGCCTTGTCGTCGAATATGGCGAACGCTACCGGGCGGAGGTCCAGCAGCACCTTCTCGGGTTCGAACAATACACGCGCGACCTGTCGGTATGGCCCGAAACGCCGAAGCGCGATCCCGCTTCGCCGGCCGCTACGCCTGGGCCGTCTCGGACCAGGCGATGATGCGGCGGATTCCTTCCTCGATGCCGATCGATGGCTTCCAGCCGATCTGCGCGATGATCTTGTCGTTGGAGAAGTTCAATCGGCTCGAGACCGTAGCGCGGATCTTGCCGACGATCTTCTTGTGCTCCGGCTTCAGGTTGGACCCCATCTCCTTCAGGATGATGGCGACGAGGTCGTTGAGGGAGGTCGAGACACCGGTCGCGACGTTGTAGGATTCACCGGTGACATCGGCCTCCATGGCCATGACGTTGGCGCGCGCGATGTCGTGGATGTGGATGTAGTCGTGCACCTCGCTGCCGTCGTCGGGAATCACCGGCCTCTCAGCCTTGCGGATCGCGTCGATCGTATCGACGATGTAGGCGGAGTTCACGGCGCGGCGGTGCTGGCGCTCGCCATAGACGGACGAATAACGCAGCGACACGAAGGGCACGCCATAGCGCTGCGAATAGAGGCGGCCGAGGTTCTCGCCGATGATCTTCGATCCGCCGTAGAGCGCGGCGCCGGGCTGCTGTCCCGACCACATCCACGGCGCCTTCTCGGTGGTGACGTCCTCCTCGGTCTCGCCGTAGACGGCGACCGACGACGAAAAGATCACCTTCACCCCCGAGCGGTATCGCGCCGCCTCGCAGATGTTGAGCATGCCGGTGACGTTGACCGCGAGGCCGAGCGAGGGGTTGAGCGACAGGGGGAGCGTGAGGAAGCCGGCGACGGCGAAGACACCGGATGCATCCTCGAAGGCATCGAAGAGTTCGTTCGTGCGTAGGATGTCGCCGCGAACCAGCACGACGCGCGGATCGGAAATCAACCCGCTGACGGTGCTCTCGGTGCCCAGCGAATAATTGTCGAACAGCACGACCTGGCGCGCCCCTGCCTCCAGCAGGTGCTGGGTGATCTCCGAGCCGATCTGGCTGAGCCCGCCTGCGATGACGAATTTGTTGCCTTCGATCCTTGCCATGACGTCCTTGCTTCGATTTTTCCCGCGAGGCGCAGCCCGAAGGCCACCTCAATTCAGTGTGGTGCCGCGTCGGCCTATGCCGTCACAGCATGATGTGGATGGATTTTTCTTCCGTGTAGGAGACCATCTCCTCCAGGCCGCGCTCCCGGCCGGTGCCGCTGTTCTTGTAGCCGCCATAGGGCATGCCGCGGACATGGGCCCCGACGCCGTTGATCCAGACGTAGCCGTTCTCCAGCGCCCGGGCGGTCTTCATCGCCTTGGTGATGTCGTTGGTCCAGACGGCCGCCGTCAGCCCCAGATCGACGCCGTTGGCCATGTCGATCATCTCCTCCTCGGTCGACCATTTCATGATCGACAGCACGGGTCCGAAGATCTCCTCCCGAGCGATGCGCATTTCCGGCGTCACATCGGCGAAGACGGTCGGCTCGACCCAGTACCCGGTCTCGAACGCCTTGCCCTCGGGCTGCTTTCCGCCGCACAGCAGGCGCGCCCCGTCGTCGATGCCGGACCTGATGGCCGACATCACCTTGTCGAACTGCGCGGCCGAATTGATCGGCCCCATCTGGCTGTCGTCGCTGAAGGGATCGCCCACGCGGATGGCACCGACCGCCTTCGCAACCTCTGCGACGACCTCGTCGTAAAGGTCCGCATGCACCATCAGGCGGCTGGTCGATCCGCAGGACTGACCCTGCCAGCCGAAATTCATGCCGCTGACGGCGGCTTTCGCGGCCTTGGCGGCCGGCGCATCGGGATAGACGATGAAGGGGTTCTTGCCCCCGAGTTCGAGCGACACGTGCTTGACGCAGACCTCGGCGGCGGCGCGCTGGATGGCCATGCCGGTGCGCGCCGAACCGACGAAGGACAGCCGCTTGATCTTGCGGTGCCTGACCAGCGCCTCGCCGGCCTCCTGCCCCCCGGTGACGACGCTGACGATGCCCGCCGGCAGGACCTGCGCCGCCACCTCGCCGAAGATCGACGCCGACAGCGGGCTCTGCTCCGACGGCTTCAGGATGATGGCATTGCCGGCCATGAGCGGCGCCCCGATGCCGCACAGCGCGAAATAGATCGGGTGGTTAAAGGCCAGGATGCGCGCGCAGACGCCGTAGGGCTCGCGGATGGTGAAATGCAGGTTCTTCGCCGTCGACGGGACGCTCTGGCCCTTCAACTCGTAGGCGATGCCGACGAAATAGCGCAGGCGCTCGAGGCCGCTGACGAGGTCGTTGCGCATCGGCGAGATGGTATTGCCGGTGTCCGCCACTTCCAGGGCCAGAATTTCGTCCGACCGCTCCTGCAGCCTGTCGCAGAATTTCAGGAGCAGCGCCGCGCGCTGGTTTATGTCTTTCGCCGCCCATTCCTTCTGGGCGAGAAGCGCGGCCTCGACCGCCTGGGCGACGTCGGCGGCGTCGGCCATCGGCACGCGTCCGATCAGTTCCAGGTTTGCCGGGTTATGGCTTTCCAGCCAGCGGCCGCTGGCACTCTCGACCATGCGACCGCCGATCAGCATGCGCCCGTCATGGAACGCCCTGCCCTGAGCCGCGCCTCGAGTTTCCGAATTGACGTTCAATGCAAGCCCCTCCCCTGAAGCTGCCATCCCTGAAGACCGGGAACGTCGGCGGCCACGCCGAATTCCTCAGTACATTGCACATCGACTGTCACTCATGCCTCGTCCTGGATGT
>CATMOC010000003.1 GCA_950071955.1 uncultured Mesorhizobium sp.
GTACGCGGCGCAGCGCGATGGTCAGCCGGTCGATGCGCAGCGCCAGCGGATCGCGCGTCCCGAAGACCCCGCGATGGACGACCGAGACTTCGGCCCCCTCGTCCACGCCCAGCGCGCGCAGGCGCTTGGCCTCGCCTTCGGCCAGCGAAGCCCAGTCGACCGCAACGATTCGTGCAGTCGTATCGTTTTCGAACCCGTCCAGCGTCATGCGCGCCGCACTGTCAGAACTGCGCGCTTGTTGCAACCGGTTATCAATAGCCCGTCAGCGTGCGGGGTAGCGCAGGCGTCCGAGGAAGCGCGAAACGCTGAAGGTCTCGCGGTCGGGGTTGAGCCACTTGGCCTTCACCTTCTCGAACTTCATCACTCCGTCGATCCGCCGCTCGAGAAATGCCGCGGTGTCGGCCTTGCCGTCGCTTTCGTCGGCGATGAACACCGTCAGCGTCGCGCCGTAGATCGAGGCAAGGATCGCGCGTTTGGTGTAGTGGTTGTAATCGGTCGCCGTATCGCCCGCGAGCCGCCACATCACATCGGCGCTGTTCCAGCCGGTCTTGAGCGCGCGCGGTGCGTTCTGCGGCATGGCCATGATCGCCAGCGCGCGGCGCAGGGATTCTTCCTGCCCCGCCACCGCATCGAGCCGGTATTGCACCAGTGCGCGGATGCGTTCGCGGATCTTCATGCCCGCAAGTTTCTCGGGCGGTAGGTCGAGCGCCATCTGCCGGTCGATCGTTTCGATCCAGGCGCAGATCATGCCCATCGCGCCTTCGTCCTTGAACGCGAGCCGCGCGACATCGCGGTCGGCGCCGAGCTGGTCGGCGGCCATTTCGAGCGCGGCATCGCTCCAGCCGTCGAACACCGCCGCATCGGCAATGCCGGGCGCCAGAAACCGACCAAAGGGCGTATCCGCCAGCGCGCCATGAACTTTGGCCCGCAAGATATTGGCATCGCTGAAAAACAACACCGCATCCAGATCGACGGGACGGGTGTACACATTGTAGGGCGCGCCCCTTTGCACAATCCGACCATTGCGCATCAGCGCGATTTCATCAGCCATGCGCATCGCCTCTTCGGGTTCATGCGTCACCAGCAGGACCCCGGCGCCCTCTTCTTTCAGCAGGGCCAGCGTTTCATCGCGAATGCCATCGCGGAGCCGGTTGTCGAGCCCGGAAAACGGCTCGTCCATCAAGAGGATCGGCGCCTCGGTGGCGAAGGCGCGGGCGAGGCCCACGCGCTGCTGCATGCCGCCGGACAGCTCGTGGGCATGCTTGTCCGCCCACTGCGACAGGCCGACGAGCTCGAGCTGCTTGCGTACGCGCTCCTTGCGCTCTGCGGCGGGGACACCGGCCAGTTCGAGGCCGAAGCCGACGTTCTCGGCGACGCTGCGCCAGGGCAGCAGCGCGAACTGCTGGAAGACCATGGCCACGCATTCGCGCCGAATCTTGCGCAGATTGTCCGTCCCGCAGGTGACGACGTCGGCCGACCAGTCGCCGTCATGGACGATGACCTCGCCGCGCGTCACCGGGTTTAGGCCGTTGACGGCGCGCAGCAGCGTCGACTTGCCGGAACCGGACAGGCCCATCAGGACGGAAATCTCACCCTCCTCGACCGTCAGGTTGCAGCCCGCGCAGCCCAGAACGGCGCCGGTCTTTTCGAGGATCTCCTGCCTCGTGGCGCCGGCGTCCAGCATGGCGAGCGCCTGGCTGGTGTCCTCGCCGAAGATGATGTCGACGTTGCGGAACTCGACGGCGGTGCTCATTTCGCCTTCCCCTGCCCGATGCGGGCGACACGGTCGAGAATGATGGCCAGGATCACGATCGCCAGTCCGGCCTCGAGCCCTAGCGGGATGTTGACGGTGTTGAGCGCACGGACCACCGGCTTGCCGAGCCCATTGGCGCCGATCAGCGCGGCGATGACCACCATCGAGAGCGACAGCATGATGCACTGGGTCAGACCTGCCATGATGGTCGGCAGGGCGGCGGGGAGCTCGACCTTCCAGAGCAGCTGGCTCCGCGTCGCGCCAAAACTCTGGCCGGCTTCGATCATCGGCTTCGGCACCGAGGTGATGCCGAGATAGGTCAGCCGTATCGGCGCCGGCATGGCGAAGATAACGGTGACGATCAGGCCAGGCGCGACGCCGAGGCCGAACAGGATCAGGATCGGAATCAGGTAGACGAAGGTCGGCAGCGTCTGCATCAGGTCGAGGATCGGCAGCATGACCTTGTAGACGCGTTCGTTGTGGGCGGCATAGATGCCGATCGGCACGCCGATCGCCATGGAGCAGGTCGCCGCCGCGACCACCAGCACGAGCGTCTCGATCGTCTCCTTCCATAGATCCTGGTTGATGATGAAGAGAAGCCCGAGCGCCACGCCCAGCGCCAGCTTCCATGACTTCTTCAGCCACCAGGCGAATGCGGCGATCAGTGCCACGACGAGGACCGGCGGCAACAGCAGCAGCAGATCGGCGACGCCGTCGAGGACGGCCGTCAGACCGTCGGCAATGCTGTCGAAGAACCACTCGAAGTTGGCGGTAAGGAAGTCGAAGAACTGGCGGCCCCAGTTTCCGACCGGAATCTTGTTGTCGCGATCGGCAATCCACTCCGATACCGGATCCATCGCAGGCCACCCCTCAGGCGCTGTTCATTCCCCAACGAAACGGCGGCCGGACGGTGGTCCGGCCGCCGAAAACCGTCTGCCCGGACGATCGGACGATCACATTCCCAGCGCCGATTTCACCGCCGGCATGGCTTCGCCGCCATCCAGCGTGGTGACGCCTGCAAGCCACGGCTCGATGGTGCCGGGATTGGCCTTCAGCCATTCCGTCGCCGCCGCCTGGGGATCCTTGCCGTCGTCGAGGATCGCTCCCATGATCTCGTTTTCCATCTGAAGCGAGAAGACGAGGTTGGTCAGGAGTTTCGCCAGGTTCGGACATTCCTCAGGAAGGTCGGCGCGCACGTTGGTGTGCACGGTGGCGCCGCCGTAGTTCGGGCCGAAGACGTCGTCGCCGCCCGAGAGATATGCCATCTCGAAATTGGCGTTCATCGGGTGCGGTTCCCAGCCCAGGAAGACGATCGGCTCCTTGGCTCCGACGGCCTTGCTGACGGCCGAGAGCATTCCCGCTTCCGAACTTTCGACGAGTTCGAAGCCGCCGAGCCCGTACTGGTCGCCCGAAATCATGTCGAGGATCAGGCGGTTGCCGTCGTTGCCGGCCTCGATCCCGTAGATCTTTCCGTCGAGTTCCGTCTGGAACTTGGCGATGTCCTGGAAGCTCTGGAGGCCGGCGTCGAAGGTGTATTTCGGCACTGCCAGCGTATACTTGGCGCCTTCCAGATTGGTCACCAGCGTCTTGACGGTACCGTCATCGCGGTAGGGCGCGATGTCGGCTTCCATCGTGGGCATCCAGTTACCCAGGAAGACGTCGACGTCGCCGCTCTTGAGCGATGTATAGGTGACCGGCACCGACAGGATCTCGACCGACGGTTCGTAACCGAGCGCGTCGAGGATCACCGATGCGGTTGCGGTGGTGGCGGTGATGTCGGTCCATCCGACGTCGGAAAATACGATCTCCTGGCAGCTTTCGGGATCGGCGGCGAGCGCACCCGACGTCAACGTCGTCGCGAGCCCGAACGCGATGGCGCAAGCCTTCAACTGGTTCATTCTGGATTCTCCCGTTGTCTTCGCGGCTGCAGCACCGTGCGGCTGTTCCGCCTCTCCTGCAATCGCATGAGCCAAACACCATTTCGGTGCCGTTTCAAGGTACTTGCGTGCCCGTAGGCGGCGTTTCGCGTCGCACCGGCGACCAGACCGCGCTTTTCACCGTGGACGAGACTTGTTTCACCGGGGACGAGACTTGCTTTTTGCGGTGCGGGAACGGCCTGCCGACTCCCATGCGGCGCCAAACTGCGCTTTAAGGCTGCACATGGCCAAGCTTTACTTCCACTACGCCACCATGAATGCCGGCAAGTCGACGATGCTGCTGCAGGCGTCCTACAACTATCGGGAAAGCGGCATGGAGACGATGATGTTCGTCGCCGGCCACTACCGGAAGGAGGACGCGGGCTACATCTCCTCGCGCATCGGCCTAGAGTCGGACGCGCACATGTTCCGCAGCGGCGACGACCTCTATGCGCGGATCGCCGAGCATCACGAGCATGAGACGATCCACTGCGTGTTCGTCGACGAGGCGCAGTTCCTGGAGGAGGATCAGGTCTGGCAGCTTGCCAGAGTGGCCGACCGGCTCGGGATCCCGGTCATGTGCTACGGGTTGAGGACCGACTTCCAGGGCAAGTTGTTTCCCGGATCGCGCGCGCTTCTGGCACTCGCCGACGAGCTGCGCGAGGTGCGCACCATCTGTCGCTGCGGACGAAAGGCCACGATGGTCGTGCGGCTCGGGGCCGATGGAAAGGTGGCGCGGGAGGGCGAACAGGTCGCGATCGGCAAGGACGTCTATGTCTCGCTGTGCCGCCGCCACTGGGAAGAGGAAATGGGCCGCTGGCCGGCCGAGGACATGATCGGCTTCGTCCGAAGATGAGCACCGAGGTTGTGACAATTCGCGCCCGCGCCGGGCATCGCCGGTTCTGCTATCCCGGCGGCGCGTTCAGGGGTAAGTTTCAAAGCTCATGGAGGATTAGACGATGCGGATCGGGATTGTACTTCAGGCTGGCGCGATCGTGCTGGCGGCTGCCGTGCCGGCGATGGCCGACGGCGATGCCGCCGCCGGGCTCAAGGTCTTCAACAAGTGCAAGGCCTGCCACGACGCCGTCGGGGACAAGAACAAGGTCGGGCCGAACCTCTCCGGCGTCCATGGCCGGACCGCCGGAACGCTGGAAAGCTTCGCGTCGAAGTATTCGAAGGCCATGAAGGAAGCTGGCGCGGCGGGCCTCGTGTGGGACGATGCCAGCCTGACCGAGTACCTGCGGGCGCCACGGGATAAAGTCCCCGGCGGGAAGATGGCGTTCGCGGGCCTCAAGAAGGACCAGGAACTCGCCGACATCATCGCCTACCTGAAGGCCGACCCGAAGCCGGAATGAGCCTCGGGCCGACGGCGGTCGGTTTGCGCGGTTCATCCAAGCGCTTCGCGGGACGGTAGCCGGCCGACCTGCGGCACTCACGTATCGAAAACAGGTGGGACGCGACGGGCGGCGAGGAAGCCCATGGCGAGAAGGACCAGTTCGTCCTCGAATTCGGGATCCGTCAGATCGGTCGACCCGGACATGACGGCCATCCGGACGGCGCCCATGACAGCGCTGCCGAGCACAAGGGTCGCCATCCGGCTCAGCGGCCTGAACGGGCCGTCTTTCGAGCTGCGCGCCGCTTCCGCGATCTCGTCGATCGCTGCCTCGAAGAACCGCTCCTGCGTTTCGCGACCGACGACCGGCATCAATGCGAGGAGTATCTTGCGGCGTACGCGCTGCCGCTTGCCGAACGCATCGAGCAGAGCCCGGATCGCGGCGCGGATCGCGGGTTCAGGTTCCGACGGGTCGAGCGTCGCCAAGGCGGATTTGATCGCATCGCTCACCCTCGCGCGCTCCCGTTCCGCGATGGCGGCGAAGATGGCGGTTGCGTTCGGGAAATACTGGTAGAGTGATCCTATCGACACGCCCGCGCGCTCGGCGATGCGGTTGGTGGATACGCTCTCGTCCCCGTCCAGAAGCTGAGCCGTGGCGTCCAGGATCGACTCAACCGTTTGCCGCGCGCGGTCCTGGGCGGGCTCCTTTCGCTTCGATATCAGATGCTTGACCATCTTGCCTCCGTTCGTCGCGGCGCCACGGCGATGCGAGTATGCAAATGCGAGCAATGCTCACATGATACAGGGAGCGCGGTTCGCCGCAATCCATCATCCGGGAGCATCAGCATGGAACAGATGAGCACGGGCTGGGCGATCACCTTTGCGATCGTCCTGGCATCCATGACGATCCGCAGCCTGATCGTCGTGGGCGCGGCCTTCGCGTGGTACAACGCTTCGAGCTTCGCACAGCGGCGGCGGGTCTATCGCGTCGCCTACGGCGAAGGGCAGATCGGCAGCGAATTGCGGTCCGCGGTGACGGTGATCGCCTTCGATGCGCTGCTGTTATCGACCGTCAGGCATTTCGACTTGATCGGGTACGCGCCCGAACCGGGCCTGACGACATTCGCCGGCACATTCCTGCTCGTCTTCCTGACTACGGAAGTCTGGTTCTACGTCACGCACCGTGCAATGCATCACAAGGCACTGTTCTGGATCCATCGCCAGCACCATACCGCGAAGGTGACGGACCCTCTGACGTCGCTGTCGTTCTCTATCCTCGAGCGTGCCATCCTGATCGGAGGCATCCTCGGCTTCGCAGGAGCGGTATCTCACGTCTTTCCCTTGAGCATGACCGGGCTGATCGCCGCCGGGCTGTCGAACTACGTCCTCAACGTGCTTGGACATTCGAACGTGGAGTTCATTCCCGAACGCGTCGCCACGTCGCGGATCGGCCGCGTCTTCATCACTCCGAGCTACCATGCCATGCACCATGCCCGGTTCCGGGGCCATTACGGCCTCTTCACGACCGTGCTCGACAGCTGGTTCTCCACCCGCTTCGAAGACTATGAGCAGGTCTACGCACGGGCACGTGCGGGGCAAGGGCTCGACCGTCTCGGCGAGCGCGTGGGCAACGGTCCCCGTGCTTCGCGCCGCGCGGCTGCCGGAGCCGTGTCGTGAGGCGCGCCGCCTTGATCGCAGCGCTCCTCGTGCCCGGATGGGCGGCCGGTGCGTCGCAGCCCGACATCTCGGCCGAGCAGCGCCAGGCCTGCCAGGGCGACTATCTGCGCCACTGCCTGGGCACAGCACCCGGAGAGGGACGGGTGCTGGCGTGCATGGCCGCGAACTTCGCGAAACTCAGCCCGAAATGCGCGGCCAGTCTGGCGGAGGCCGCTTGTGATCCGCAGACGGCGGCGATGGTTCCACTCAGCATCGAATGCCCGGCAAGACCGATCGCGCCCGCCGCCGAATAATCGTGGGGGATGGCCACCCCCATCCGGTCGACGTTGCGCAAGGCACGCGCCGCAGACTTTCATTCGAAACATTCCCCTCCTATATTCGCCGCGTCGCCTGACGCGACGTGAAGCCTTGGGGGTGTGAATGGCGACGCTGCAGAATTTCGACGCCGAGATTGCCAAGACGAAACGCGTCGTCGAGGAGATGCGGTCAAAGATCGAACAGTCGGGCATCGTGCTCGACAAGTTCGCGCAGACCGACCAGAAGATCGGCGACGCCGAGTTCGATATCGAGAACGCCCGCATCCAGGACGTACTCAAGCAGCAGAAGACGATGGAAGCCAACATCGCCGACCTGATCATCGGCCTTGAGGATGCCACCAACGTCTTCGGCACCGAATTCGAGAGCATGAAGAACTACACGGGCTGGGAAAGCTTCGTGGGCATCTTCTCCAAACAGCGCCAGCAGCGCATGCGCACCGAGCGCGTCCGCAACATGTCGCTTGCCGGAAACCTCCAGGAACTGCTGGCGAAGTCCGATACGATCGTCGGCATCCTCAAGGCGCAGAAGCAGGTGCTCGACCAGCGCTACGCGACCTCGGAGGCGAGCCTCAGCCAGGTGATCGAGCGCCGCAAGGCGACGATCGAAGCCCTAACCGACACGCAGAAGCGCATCGAGGAACTGAACCCGATGCTGCTCGACGTGGAAAACCGCATCGCCGCGTCGACCGACCAGACCCAGCGCACCGAACTCGAAGGCGAACGCTCCAAGCTCGCGACCGAATACAACGAGAGGCAGGCCAAGGAGCAGGAACTTCTGGCCGAAAGCCAGACGCTGGAGCGCTACACCTCCATGTTCCAGACCTTCGTGGATTCGCTCAACAACCAGATCGCCGCGCAGAACACGCTGATCAACAAGCTGACCATCGACACCGAGCAGCGCATCGTCCTCTACAAGGCACTGGAGGACAGCTTGAAGACGGCGGCACAGCAGGACGTCGCGCACAAGATCAACACGCTCGGCAGCCAGGTCGACAACACCGCCGAGCAGACCATGGCGGGCATCGGCGCCGCCGCGCAGCGCCACATCGGCGACCTTCTCGAAATGCACGAGAAGAACATGGTGGCGACCGCCGACATCCAGCGGCGCAAGAAACTCGCGGACGAGGCCTTCGCGCGGCGCTTCGACGAGGTCATGAAGAAGCACAACGCGGCCGACTACGTGAGGCCGAGCGCCTGAAGACGGCGGACCCGCGTTTCTCCATGCCACCGGTACCACCCGAGGCCGCGCCGTCATGAAGCCGCCCGACACCGCAGCTGCCCGCTATTTCGACGCGATCTCGGCCGCGCTAGCGGGACTGGACGTCTTCCTGCGCGACGACCGGTCGCGTCTCCAAAACCATGGCCTGGTGGCGCAGGTCGTCGGCGAGTACATCGTGCGGCTGGAGAACTCCTTCGCCTGCTGGAACAACCGGCTGGGCTTCGTCGAAAGCTTCCGCATCTCGCGCGCCGAAAGCGGCTTTCCGGTCTTCCAGAACGTGCTCGAGCTGGAGCACGACCGGCGGACGGCCGAACAGCGACTGGCCGCCATTCCGCCGCCCGAGGAACTGCGCGCCGAGATGGTCGATTTCATCCTGCGCCACAAGGATTTCCCCAAGGCGCTGCAGCGCACGATGGCGGAACGCCTCTACCTCCAGGACGTCGGCACCGGTCTCGTCTTCGCGCCGTTCGTGCTGCCCAAGACCGTCAAGGTATCGGTCAATCCGAACACCCGCCGGCCCTACTACCTCGTGCACTGGGGCGCCTTCGACGGGTCCGCCAACCTGCCGCTCGTCTACATGGCGCTGGTGGAGGACTCCTCGCCCGACCTCGTCGACATGCTGGTCACGCGCGACGGCAAGCTCGCCGAGAACGTGCCGATACCCTTGCCGGTCGAGGGCCTGCTCAATCCCGGCCTCGCCCACCGCTTCGACGACTTCGCCGAGAAGAACTCCGCCTACGGCCTGTCGCCGGCCACCATCGCCGGCAACCTCGACAAGGATTTTCCCGAGCTTCACCCCAAGCAGCTGCGCCGCGTGGTGCTCGGGCCGTTCTATTCGGCCGGGATCACCGAGAACAATTCCACCGTCGAAGCCATCCTCGACAAGGTCCACCGGCCGCAGAACGCCTGGCTGCTCACCTGGACGATCCAGGAAGTCTATTCGAAATCCGAGAGGCCCGGCCGGCACGGGCTGTGGTCGAGCGAGCCGGCGCGCGAGGAGTTCCACATCGAGACGGACGATCTCGAAGCGGCGCGGCAGGGCGTCAGCGCCTACGAGAAGCACGCGCTGATCCCGCACGAGGCCTATCAGGCGCTCTATGCTGCCGGAGAGGCGCAGAAGATCTTCGCCGGATACAAGGTCCACGTCCTGTCGGGCGGAAGCGTGATCAATGACATGTGAGCTTCGCTTCATGAGCCTGCAAGAGCGCGCGCCGATGAAGTATCACAACACACGAGGCTTCAGATGGACGCCGGCCTGACCACCCTTTCCGAGAAGGACATCGAGAAGCACCGCGCCACCGCGCAGTCGATGATCACGCGCATCATCGTGCTTGAAGGCGACGGCGGTGGTTCGCAGACGGCGCTTGCCGGCACCGGCCGGCGCTTCGTCTCCACCGTCTCCACCGGTTCGGTGCGGCGCACCAAGGAAGTGGAGCTTGCGAAGACGGTCGCCTCGGTCCGCCCCGGCGACCAGCTGATGTCTATCCCGCAGCACACGCTGCTGTTTCGGGCACGGCGCGGGCTGGAGGTGTCACTCGCGATCGGCGACGTCTTCGCGCAGGGCAGCGACCTCGAGAGCCTGCAATCGAAGAACATGCAGTCGCCGCTGCAGGGTGAAGAGGCTGCGCGCTACAAGAAGCTCCTGTCGGCCGCGGCCTACGTCTCCGCGTTCGCCTTCGGCTCGTATCTGCTGCAGCTTCTCGACGGAGAAGGCGAGCCGGTCAACGACACGGAAGAACCGGACTTCCTGTTCGACACGGCGCAGGACGCGCTGAAATCGATGGTCGCCGGACTCGACCGGGCGATCGCGGGCGCCAAGGACGACACCGAGCTCGCCCCCCGCGCACGCGCCTTCGCGCGGGTCGCGATCGAGGGGCTGCTGTCGCGCAAGGGACGCTTCGACGGATTGGGCGCCTTCGAGGACGCGCACATCCGGCTGGATTCGGACGACTTCACGCTCGACGGCTTCGACGTCGCGCCGGGCCAGAAGCGCAAGCCGCTGTCGATGTCGTTCAAGAAGCCCAACGAGATCGTCGGCAACCACATCGCCAAGTATCAGGCCATGCGGCTCGCCAAGATGCTGATGGCCTATGATTTCGACCGGCAGATGAACCCCTTCGTGGAACTCGGCGGTTTCCTCTTCACCTTCATCGGCGACGGCGCGCCGGGGACCGGCAAGACCATGCTGATCCAGATGACGGCGGGGCTGATCAACGACTACTGCCAGGTCGCCGGCTACCCGTTCCACTACGAGAATTTCGGCGTCGACCAGATCTCGTCCTACCAAGGCAAGTCGGGCCAGAACTGCAAGCAGTTCGTCAACAACGTCATCAACCCGCGCGCCATCGGCTTCGGCACCGTGGACGACATCGACCAGGTGGCGGCAAAACGCTCCGACGACCGCGCCTCGGCCGGTCAGCAGGAGATCACCGGCGTCCTGATGGAAAGTTTCCAGGGGGCCTCGACCGTGGTGCGCGGGAACTGCTCCTTCGGCATGTTCTCCAACTATCCCGAAAACGTCGACGACGCGCTGCGCCAGCGCGCCGGCGCACGCTGGCTGGTCGACGGCCCCCAGACCCGCGACGACTACATCGACATCTTCGTGCTGCTCGCCGGCAAGAACCACAAGATCCCGCTCGGCGAGCACGATCTCTTCGAAGCGCAGGTGATCCAGAAGGCCGTCAGCACCGCCTACGAGGAGCATTCGAAGCCGCAGGAAGAGGGATTGCTCAAAGTCTACCAGCGCTATCTCGACCGGTACGGCGAACCGCAGACGATGGCCGACGTCGGCACCTATCTGCACATGATCAAGGAAGCCGAACCGCGCTTCACCGGTCGCGCCATCAAGAACGTCACCGACGCGATCAAGATGCGGGCGATGGACATCGACCTGCCCGACGCCTGGTTCGAGACGCCCGAGGCCTTCATGCACAGGCCCTACGACGAGAAGAAGGCGATGATCGAGGACCTGCGCAAGCCCTTCTCGATGGCCATGGTGATGCAGGAGGTCAACCGCTACGCCGACTCCGAATTCCGCTATTCGGACCGCTCCGACGACGCGGCGGTGTCGAAGATGATCCGCGATGCGAGGCTACGCGAGCGCGCGGTGCGGGAGATGGAGGCGATGAAGGCGAAGGGGGCGTGGAACGCCTGATGGAGACGGCTGCGGAGATCTGGAATGAGCACATCCGGCTCAATCTCATTTGGGTGTTTCTGGCCGGGATGATCGCGATCTTGTACTCGATGCGCAGGCGTTGGCGCGAACACTGGAATAGTACAGGTGACGATCGGTTCTTGGGTCTGAACGCTGAGGCATTCCGCCTGATCGGTCCGCTTTTCGCCTGGATGATCCTGTTTGGCATCCCCGCCACCATTGCCGACATGGTCTTGGGTCCGAAATGAACGGCGCCCGCAGATCTCGAGGTTGCTGCCGGATAGAAAACCATCAAGCTCTTGCGTGGCTGGCTGGAAGGCGATGACATGCGTGAAGTAGGCACATTGGAAGCGCAGAATTCGCTGAGCGCGCTTATCGAACTCGTCGAGAAGGGCGAGGAGATCACGATTACGCGGTACGGAAAGCCGGTCGCACATCTGCTACCGCCGACCAGGAAATCCCGAGGCGTCAGCGCCGCCCCTCATCCGCCCTTCGGGCACCTTCTCCCCGTGAACGGGGAGAAGGGGGGTGGCGCGGCCGGATCCAGGAGATCCGGTAAGGTTTGCAGAGGTTTGGTGAAGGCAGTGGTGTGGCACCCCCTTCTCCCCGCTCGCGGGGAGAAGGTGCCCCGAAGGGGCGGATGAGGGGCAGTTCGATGCGTGGAGAGAATGCGAGACGAACGAAGCGGGCACGGGCGCTGCGGCAGGTCGAGAACGAAGCGGAGGAAATTCTCTGGCAGGAACTGCGCGGGCGGCGACTGAATGGCCACAAGTTCGTCAGGCAATTGCCGATCGGGCCGTATTACGCGGACTTCGCCTGCCGGCAGGTCAATCTCGTTCTGGAGGTCGACGGCAGCCAGCATGCTCACCAATCACGCGACCGATTTCGGGACGAAACGATGAATGCGAATGGATGGTCCGTGCTCAGGGTCTGGCACGCCGACGTGCTGCGGGACCGGGGGGTGGTTCTCGACATGGTCGTGGCGGCCGTCGAGGGGCGCCTCGCCGAGCGCATGCTGTCGAGCGAGGTGAAATTTCTGCCCGCTGCGCGGCAGGTGGAGCGATGATCATGTCCTTCCGCGCCCCTCATCCGCCCTTCGGGCACCCGGGCGAGCCACGTGTCTCGCCCGTCCTTCGGACCCCCGTAGACGGCGAGAAGGGACGATGAACCTCCTGCGCGACAACGAGCTGATCTACGGGCGGCTGCTCGCCGTCGAGGGCGCGCATCTCATTGAGCGCTACAACAAGGCGCTTGCCGCGTTCGGGGTGAAGCCGACGCTGCTCAAGAGTTTCGAGATCGACCGCACCGGCTTTTCCCCGCAGGTGGCGGACGAACTCGGCGACTATCATTATCTCGATCCCAATCAGGTGAACCGGCGCTTCATCATCCTCACGCCGGCGCAGATCGAGCTGCCCGTGGTCCATACCGCGTTCTCCAACACCTCGCAGCTGATGTACGAATTCCTGTCGCGCAACCGCCGCGCGATCGACGCTCTCACCATCAAGGACGTGATCTACGGCGAGATCGAGGACTCGGTCGCCAAGGTCGAGGACATCGAGGACCTGCTCTCCATCAACCAGGTCGAGTTCCGCGTGTTGTCGGCCGAGGACGTGCTCGGCAAGGCGGCCGAACTCGGGCGACTCGCCGACCGGCTGAAGCAGGAGCCGGAGGCCTGGCGCGACGACGCCATGCTGTCGCGCATGGTCGAACTCGCCAAGGTCTGCGGCGACATCCGCGAGAACGCGCTGGTGCCGGACCAGGTGATCTTCCGCCACAACGCCTTCTGGACCAGCCATTTCGGCGGGCTCTACGTCTTTGTCGATCCCGACATGACGACCGTCATCTCGGATCCGTCGGCGCCAGGCTTCCGCCGGTCGCGCCCGTGGCAGGTCAGCTACCTGTCGATCCGGGACGCCAAACGCGTCTTCGACTTCCTGCTGTCGACCGGCCGCCTCGACCTGCCGCGCGAATCCTGGCTCGACCGGTCCGGCTACCTCGAACATCGGGCGCAGATGACGATGCGGGGCCTCATCCGGCGGATCGAGCCGACCGCCGATCCCGCGCGCATCGACAAGGTCTGGTTGCAGACCTGGATCCACAACCATGCCGACGAGGTCAATCGCGACGGCACCTTCCCCTTCCTGAACGCGGCAAAGCGGGAGGCGGCCCAGACCGGGCGCATCGATCTCAACGAGGTCGATCCGGCGCGAAGGTTCCTGCTGGTGCGTGCCAAGCCCGAGCATCCGGACGCCTGGCTGACCAACATGCTGATCGCCGATTTCGTGCCCGACGACTTCATGTCGCGCTACGTCTTCAACAAGCAGACCTTCTATAAGGACTACGAGAGCTTCGACGAGTCCTGGCGCGGTCATGTTGTGGACATGCTGAAGACCAACTATCTCAGCGACAAGGCTGGGTTCCGGGCGCGGCTCTACGGGCTGGCCGACTAAAGCGCGCCGCGATCTTTCGGATTCGCTCGCTGCGCTTTAGTTTGTTGTTTTTTGTGCATGTCTCCGGCCCGAGACCGGTGCCGGTTTCGGAGACATGCTTCAGGGGGTTAATATGCTCGATCCTATCGTCAACTTCTTCAGCCGGGTCTTCCAGGCCATCGGTCGCGGCATCGGCTGGGTCGTCGGCATCCTCCTGTGGCCGTTCATGGCGGCGAGCCGCTGGTATGCGCGCCGCGGCTGGCTGATCAAGGGCCCGATCGGCATCATGCTGCTCGTGCTGATCGGCCTCTATGGCTATTTCATCTGGAATACGCAGGTCTGGTCGGGGTTCGACCCGGAATATGCCGCCAAGTACGAGTTCGTATCCGCTCCCGCCACCAACCCCGGCGAAAGCGTTCCCCCCGCGAATGGCGACGCGACCGGCGGTGCGGCCGCGCGTGGCGCGGAAGGGGAAATCCGCACCTGCACGCGTTCGGCGATTACCGAAGTCGCCGCCGACCTGATCGAATTCAACGTCAACCAGAACGCCTGGATCTCGTCGATGATCCTCTACAAGGTCGGGCTGTTCGGGATCGACTGGGACAGCACGCCCTTTCTCGACAACAAGGCATCGTTCCAGCGCGGCGTGAACCAGGCCATCCGCCGGACCACGGTGGAACTCGTCGACACGCTCGGCCGCGTGCGCGGAACCAGCCAGATCGACCAGAGCCTCCAGGACGCCCGCGGCGCCATGCAGTTCGACGAGTACACCTGGTACTTCGGCACCGATCCCTTCGGCTTCAAGACGCCGACCCCGGCCTTCTACCGGTCGGCCATCGAACACCTGCATGCGTTCAACGCGCGGCTCGAGGCCTGCAATGCCGTCTTCGACGCCCGCGCCGACAATCTCGTCCAGTTCCTCGACCGGATAGCCAGCGACATCGGCTCGACCTCGGCTATCCTTCGTGAGCGCTCCGAGCTTTACAACGCGGGCTGGTTCGACGTGCGCGCGGACGACCGGTTCTGGTTCGCGTATGGGCAACTCTACGGATATTACGGCGTCCTCAAGGGCGCCCGGCACGACTTTACCGACGTCATCACCAGCCGCGGGCTCGCGACGCTGTGGGAGACGACCGAGAACCAGATCGTCTCGGCGCTCAAGATCACGCCCTTCATCATCTCCAACGGCGACGAAGCCGGCTGGATCATGCCCACGCACCTCGCCACCATGGGCTTCTACGTGCTGCGGGTGCGGTCCAATCTGGTCGAGATCAGAAGCGTGCTGGACCGCTAGAGCCCGGCGATCCGGACGCGCGTCGGCCTCCCGGTCGCGCTCTCCGTCCCGTTCCTGACGACGGTGGAAAACATCCGGCGCCGCAACGAGCGCATGCGCGGAATGTCGCCGGGCCGATGCATCCATGTCGCACGGCCAGGACGGGCCGGCAGTCTTGCCTTTCCGCCTCTCCTCCCGCTACCATGAGGCAAGATTGTTTTGCTTCATAACATTTCGGGAGGATATCTCATGGACGCATCGGGTCAGGTCGCCATCGTAACCGGCGGCGGATCGGGTCTCGGCGAAGCGACGGCGCGCGCGCTCGCCGCGCGCGGCGCGAAGGTCGCGGTCTTCGACGTCGGCATGGAGCGCGCGGAGAAGGTCGCCGCCGACATCGGCGGCATCGCGGTCAAATGCGACGTGTCGAGCGCGGAGAGCGGTGAGGCCGCGTTCAAGGCGGTGGTCGATAAACTCGGCACCCCGCGCATCCTGGTAAACTGCGCCGGCATCGCCATCGCGATGAAGACGACCGGCAAAGAAGGCGCGCATCCGCTCGATGCCTTCCTGAAGGTCATCAACGTCAACCTCGCCGGCACCTTCAACATGATCCGGCTGTTCGCCTCGCTCTGCGAGAAGTCGGAGCCGCTGGAAGGCGGCGAGCGCGGCGTCATCGTCAACACGGCTTCGGTCGCGGCCTTCGACGGCCAGATCGGCCAGGCCGCCTACTCGGCCTCGAAGGGCGGCGTGGTGGGAATGACGCTGCCGATCGCGCGCGACCTGTCGCGCGCCGGCATCCGCGTCTGTACGATCGCGCCAGGCATCTTCAAGACGCCGATGCTCGCCGGCCTGCCGGAGGATGCGCAGCGCTCGCTCGGGCAGCAGGTGCCCTTCCCCTCGCGCCTTGGCGAACCGGCCGAATACGGCGCACTCGCCTGCCACATCGTCGAGAACCAGATGCTCAACGCCGAGACCATCCGCCTCGACGGCGCGATCCGCATGGCGCCGCGCTAGGCGCGAAATCGGTGGGGGAGGAGGAACGGAAGGGGCCGCTTAGCGGCCTCAAGGTCATCGAGATGGCCGGGCTCGGTCCGGTGCCGTTGGCGGCGCTGATCCTGTCGGAGATGGGGGCGACCGTGGTTCGCGTCGCCCGCCTCGGCGCCGCCGCTTCCTTCCTCAATCTGCCGCCCGAACTCGATCTCGACAGACAGGGCCGCGGCACCGTCAAGGTGGACCTCAAGGCACCGGAGGGCATGGCACTGATGCGCGAACTCGCCGCCGGAGCCGACGTCCTGATCGAGGGTTTCCGGCCCGGCGTGATGGAGCGGCTCGGCCTCGGTCCGGATGAACTCCTGGAGGCGAATCCCGGCCTGGTCTATGGCAGGATGACCGGGTTCGGACAGGAGGGGCCGCTCGCGGCGCGCGCCGGCCACGATCTCACCTATCTCGCACTGACGGGCATGCTGCACGCCATCGGGCCGAAGGGCGGAAAGCCGGTGCCACCGCTCAATCTTGTGGCGGACTATGGCGGGGGAACCATGTTCCTGATCGCCGGCATTCTGGCGGCGCTGTTCGAGCGCTCGCGCTCCGGAAGGGGCCAGGTGGTGGACGCGGCGATGGTGGATGGCGCCGCCACGCTCGGCTCCCTCCCCTACGCGCTGCTTGCAGCGGGTCTGTGGCACGACCAGCGCGGCTCGAACCTGCTCGATTCGGGCGCGCCGTTCTACGACACCTACGAAACCTCCGACGGCCGCCACATTGCCGTCGCCTGTCTCGAGCCGCAGTTCTTCGCCGAGTTCGCGCGTCTCCTGCCGTTGGAGGAGCGTCTTGCCAGGGCGCAATACGACGTTTCGCTCTGGCCTGCGATGCGAGAGGCCATTGCCGGCACGGTCGCGCAGCGATCCCGCGACGACTGGTGGTCGATCTTCGCGGAAACGGACGCCTGTGTCGCCCCCGTCCTGTCGATGGCCGAGGCACCCGACCACGCCCTCAACGTCGCCCGCGGCACGTTCCGCGCCCAGGGAAAACTCAGACGCGCCGCACCCGCGCCGCGTTTTTCCCGCACAGTCTCCGCGCCGTCTGGTCCCGCAACGAAGAACGACGGCATGGCAGCGCTCGCCGCCTTCGGCATATCCACGGACCGCGCGGAAGCCCTTGCCCGAAGCGGGGTGATCGGAGGATAAGTGGACAGACGTTGTCCGCTTATCCTGAAGCACGCGGACGACGCAATCCACGTGATCTGACGAGGGAGATGCCAGAATGGCCGGCGAGAAGAAGGACGTGATCCGTCCCACCGACGCGGAGGCGATCCGTCTCGCCAAGTCGCTGCTGCGCGCCTCCCGATACGGCGCGCTCGCCGTACTGGAACCCGGGACCGGTGCGCCCTTCGCGAGTCGCGTCGCGACCGCGACCGATCTCGACGGGTCGCCGCTGATCCTCGTCTCGACGCTCTCGACGCACACCGGCGGCCTCATGGCCGACCCGCGCTGCTCGCTTCTGCTCGGGGAACCCGGCAAGGGCGACCCCCTCGCCCATCCGCGCGTGACGCTCGCCTGCCTCGCCGAGCGCCTGGACCGGGAGTCAGACGACGGCAAGCGGGCGCGGCGCCGGTACCTCAATCGCCATCCGAAGGCGGCGCTCTACGCCGATTTCGGCGACTTCTCTTTCTTCCGGCTACGGCCGGAGCGGGCGAGCCTGAATGGCGGATTCGGCAAGGCATACGCGCTGGAAGCGTCCGATCTGCTCACGCGAAGTCCCGCAACCGAAGGACTGGCCGTCGCTGAGCAGGGTGCGCTCAACCACATGAACGCCGATCATCGCGACGCCATCGCCCTCTATGCAGATCATTTCGCCAGGGCGAAGGGTGACGGTGACTGGATCATGACGGGCATCGACGCGGACGGGATCGACGTCGCCTGCGGCGATGATTCGCGCCGCGTCTTCTTCCCCCAACCTCTCGAATCGGCCGCCGATTTGCGCAAGGCACTCGTTTCGATGGCGGCGGAAGCGCGGGCAGCGAGAGAAATCCGCTGAATTTCTTCTTACCCGGCACAAATTCGCTCCAGCCGACTTTCGTTCGAGGACAAACTGAATTACGCTACGTTAGCGTAAGCTCAGAAAGCGGAACTTCTCCGCTTGCTGGTCCTGCGGGGTTTGAAGGACGGACGGAGGCGAAATTGCACAAGGGACCACTTTGTCTCCATGCCGACGACGCGGCAGCGTTTCTCACCGCGTTTGCCAACAGCAAGCGTATCCAGATCATGTGCGAGCTGCTTTCGGGAGAACTCGCCGTCGGCACGATCGCAGGAAAGGTAGGGCTCAGCCAGTCCGCCCTGTCCCAGCACCTTGCTAGACTGAGAAGCCTCGGGCTCGTGCGCACCCGCCGCGACAAGCAGACGATCTACTACTCCTGCAATTCCGAAAACGTCAGAACCCTCTTCTCCACGCTCGACCTGATGTTCGTGGACGAACCGGCCAAAGTCCCCCTCGCGCTCGCTCGTTCGACCTGATCGCGCCGCGACGCGGGCCGTGAACCGGCCGGCTGTTGACCTTTTCCGCTCCTCGCCGTCTATCCGCCGCGTGACATCGAGCGCGAGACATACATGCATCCAGATCCGGTGAGCGAGGCTTCGCGCCTCACCCGCATCGACGATCCTGCCGACGAGCGGCTGGCGGCTTACAGGGACATCCGCGAGCGGGACCTCGTCGGGCGGGAAGGACGCTTCGTCGCCGAAGGCAAGGTCGTGCTGAACGTGCTGTTCGGGAGTTCCGCATTCGAGGCGGAATCCGTCCTGATCCTCGAGAGCCGCCTCGACGGAACGACCGACATCATCGAACGCGTGCCGCCGCATGTGCCGATCTACGTGGCGGGAAAGTCGGTGCTGGATGCCGTCGCCGGCTACCACGTGCATCGCGGCGTTCTGGCGATCGGCCGCCGCGGCGAGCCTCCGGACCTCGACCGCTTTCTCGGCGGCCTGTCCGCGAGGGCGGTCCTTCCGATCCTCATCGGGATTTCCAACCACGACAACGTCGGAGCGGTCTTCCGCAATGCGGCCGCGTTCGAGGCTGAGGGCGTCCTGCTCGACGAGACCAGCTGCGACCCTCTCTACCGCAAGTCGATCCGCGTCTCGGTCGGGGCTGCACTCAAGGTGCCGTTCGTGCGGTCGGGCGACGCCGGGAGCATCCTGACAGCCCTTGCGCGGCATGGCTTCGAGTGCCTCGCGCTGTCGCCGCGCGGACGGATCGCTTCGACCGCGCTGGATTGCCGGGGCCGAACGGCGATCCTTCTGGGGAGCGAAGGGCACGGCCTGCCCGAAACCGTCCTGGAGACACTAAGGTCGGTCCGTATCGACATGTCGGCCGGGTTCGACAGCCTCAACGTCGCGGCCGCGTCGGCCATCATGCTGCACCAGCTGTGGAGGCGCCGATAGCGACGGATCGTCAGCGGCCGGCCGCCGCGGCTTCCTTGAGCGCGCGGACGCGATCGGCGAGGCTCGCGGTCCGGCGTTCCTGCCCGGTCACACCGCCGGTCATCGCCGGCGCCTTGGCCAGCGCGGTTGAGATCGCCGATTCCGGCCCGTCGAGCATTTCGGTCAGCCGCACGACCTCGGCCGCCAGATCGTTGATCTGCTCGCGCAGCAGGGCGTTCTCGCGCTTCTGCTGATCCCACTCCTCGGATTTCGAACGCTCGTAGGCCGAGAGCTCGGTCTTGAGCTTCTTGTTCTCCCGCACCAGGAGCGCCAGCCGCTCCTCGAGCCGCTCGCGGTCCGTGTTCAGTCTCTCCATCGCCTTCTCCACATCTCCCCCCGTGGCCGAGGACAGCAGCGTCGACATCTGCAAGGTGAACTCGGCCAGTTCCGCTTCGAGCCTGACCCGCTGCGCCTCGGCTTCCGACAATTGCCGGGAGAGCTCGTCCTCCGTCTTCGCGGCCTGCTTGGTCTGCTCCCTCAGTCGCGCGAGTTCCTTTTCGCGCCGGTCGAGCTTGTCCTCGCGGTCGGTCAGGCTCGTGACCATCCGCTCGAGCTTCTTTTCGAGTTCCTCGGTCTTCTTCCGCTCGGCGCGCAAGGTTTCCTGCGCCTGCTTGTTCTCGGTCGCAATCTCGCGCAGGCGGCGTTCCGAATTCCGGTTATTGGCCTTGTTCTTGGCCACCGAGGCCAGCGTGCCCCGGTGATATTGCAGGTATAGTTCGCCATTCCAAACCGGGAACCTGCGCGGTTCCGCATCCATGGCCTTGCCCAGACGGTCGAGGAAAGGCACGATGCCCTCGAGCTTGACC
>CATMOC010000004.1 GCA_950071955.1 uncultured Mesorhizobium sp.
GGACCGAAGAGTCCATTGCGATCGCTCTCGCGCAGTCGGTGCGCCAGATCAGAAAGCTGCGCCTGCTCGCCAACGTGCTACCGGCCATGCTCGATGCCATGGCCAAGGGCGACATGCCCAACGAGCAGCAGCTCCGCACGATCGCGGCCGCCTCGCTCGAGGAGCAGAAGGAAGTGTGGAAGGCGAACAAGCCAAGCAAGGGCGAGCGCCAAGTCTCGTGGTGGAGCGTTGCCAATGGTCTCACAAAGCGGCGCATGTATGCGCGCGACGCCAGCTTCGGCGAAGAACTTGCCCAGGCCTATGGCATCGCCTGGGTCGAGGATCTGTTCGCACCGGCCGACCAGGACAGCCGGTACACCACCGACGTCGAGGCGTTCCTCGGCGCGCAGCAGGAATGGATGACGCAGAACCTGCCCAAGAACGGCGTCATCGCCGAAGCGAACACCTATGGCGAAGTGAAGCTGCCGCCCAAGGCAAGCCAAGTCCATGGCACGCCCAAGAAGTCGGACCACACCGCGATGTATCTCGATCGCGAGGGCAAGGTGAAGACGGTTCACTTCCGCATGCCCGAGACCAAGAACAAGGGCAAGGCGGCGGAAACCGCTGACGACGAGGCGATCGTCATGCCGAAGTCGCGTCCCGATGTGACGCGCAAGGGCATCGAGATGATCGGCGACATCCGCACCGATGCTCTCCATGAGGCGCTGGGCCAAGCGCCGATCGCGGACGACACGCTGCTGGCCTTGCTCGTTCTCGCCTTCGCCGGTCAGAACGTTCGCGTCGACTCCGGCGCCGGCGGCGACCATCGGTTCGGGCGCCGCTTGCCCCGGCACGCCGCCACCCTCTTCAATGCCGACGGCAAGCTCGCCTTCGACCCCGACACCTTGCGCATCGCGGCCCGGGGTGTGCTCATCGACGCGCTCTCCTGCCGCGAGGGCATGAGCAAGTCGGGCGTGGTGGCACTCGTCGCCGGCGGCGTGATCGGAGCGGACAACTTCCTCGCCAATATGGGCACCGAGGACTTCCTCTCCTGCCTGTCGCGTCAGGCACTCGAGGGCTCCTGCGCCGACACGCCCGTGCTGCCGCGGGCACGGGTGAAGGACACGCGCGCCGCGCTCGTCGAGCATTTCAGGGAGGGGCATTTCGTCCATCCGGCCGCGCTGTTCGCTCCCGATGCGACGAGCCTGACCGAGTGGCTCGCGAAGAGCACTGTCACCGAGGTCGATGACGACGATGGTATCGACGTCCAAGTCCCCGGTGGTGAGGGTCAGCCCTCCGAGGAAGACGAGTTCGAGGAGAGCTATCGCGAGGCCGCCGAATAGAGCCCGCCTCCTTTTCGATCGCGTCGCCGCCGCCAGGTTCGCCCGGCGGCGGCCTCGTTTTCAGCCTCACCAAGAATGGAGGACACAGCATGTCCGCACATACCATCTTCGAACGCGCGCCTCTCGGTTCCATCGTCGCCTGGTCCGACGGAACGCCGCGGCCGCCGGAGCGACACCACCGGAAGCTCGGCGCCTGGAAAACCAGCAACAGCCAGGGGCGTCTGATCCGCAAGCAAGGCCCGCTTGGCGCCCGCCTGGTCGACCCGCATGCGAGTTTCACGCTGCACGAGGCCGACTATGGCGCCGGCGGCGTCATCGCCATCCGCGTGCATCGGACCTTCTCGCTCGCCTCCAGCCTGAGCTTCGCCATTATCGAGCGCCCCGCTGTGGGATCGGTTCGCGTATTCGACCGCGCCGGCGGCCATGCAGAGCTTGTTCATCTCGCGCCACATCGGGCCGCTGCCGAGCACTGGCTGTCGGAGCACGGCTATCCCAATGCCGTGCTCGAGGAAGTTTCGGCTGACGAGGCCGCTGCCAATACTGTCGAGGGGAGGGCTCCCGCATGAGCCCGATCCAGACTTCGGCTCCATCACAAGCCCCGGACATGTCCGGAGCCTTGTTCGGCCACACCGCCGACGGCATGCTGGTCGCGCGTGTCGGCGACCATGCGTACGCCATGATGCCGGGCCGCGACGGGAAGCATTACCTCACCAGCGGCTGGCGCATCGCCCGGCCGATGGTGGAATGGACCCGTTCCGACTTCTACGCCCATGGCGGTGACCTCGACGACGAGACCGCCTTTCGGTCGAAGGTGCTGGAGCAGGCGCAGCACTTTGAGGAGAGGCGTCTGCTCGGCCGCCGCGACGTTCCCGGCGGTGCGCACACGCCTTGGGGACCTTCGCAGGGTGGCACGGTCTATGCCGAGGGCGTCACCTCGCATGCAACCGCCGGTCACGGCGGCTTCAAGCTTTCGGCCGATCGCAACCGCAAGGTACGCCCGATGCTGCGCGCGGCCGGCGGATGGTATGAAGAGGACGAATGCTGGGCAATTGTCGCCTTCACCTTTCCGCACCTCTTCACTGCGCTCGAGCGCCGCTCCGCCGAGCGGACCATCAAAGACTCCTGGCCTGAAGCGTGGGAAGCGATCTCCGGCACCATCCTTGCGCCGGGAGAATCCCGCCGGAAGGACCAGCGAGATTTCGAGATCGCGCACACCAATGACTGGATCGTGGTTTCAGCAATCACCTCGGAGCAACAGAAGGGCTTCGTCGAGTGCCTCGCGACGCCCGGTGGCAAGCGCGGCGCCGGCATGGAAGAACGCCGCTTTCTCGTCCGGGCCGACGAATACCACGTCGGCCGGTTCGGCTTCGTCATCGACCCGGACCGGCATGCCGACTATGCCGGCCGGTCCAGCTTCGTCGGCTGGTCGGGAAGGGAGTCACCATGACGCTTTCCCCCGATGTCAGCCGACAGCTCTCCCGCATGGAGGAGGCGTGTCGGCAAACGCAGCGCCAACTGGACATGGTGGACCGGCAGATCACCCGGCGCATGACCGCGCTGATCCCTGACCTGTTGCCACGCCGGACACGCTATCGGGATGGCAAGGCGCCCGATCCGCAAGCATTCCTCGAGCGCTACCGATCACAGCTCGCAGCCCTGACCGCCGAACGCCAGCCCGAGATCGACGCGTTGTCGCGCAAGCTGGCGCGGCAGGAGCAGGTGATCGCCAGGTTCCTCGAACAGCACGGCGAAGCCGTCGAGCTGAGCGGGCAGGTCCAATGACATCGGCGGTGGCATCGTGGGCGGCCGATCTTCTCGGATGATCGAGCGACGGGGGAGCATCCGGCGAGCATCGTCGTGATGGTTCTCCAGCCAATGGCACTTCGCAGCCGAGCTTACGGATGGCAGATGGTCATGGCCGCCTGCCCTTCGGTTCTCATGTCGAAATCGAGGTCCTGCCGGTCCTCCCTCGGCCTTCATGCGGTTCTGAACCGGCGGCCGTTCGCTTCAAGGCCGCGTTCCGCGCCGCAGTGCGGCCGGATCGAACCGGTCTCGGCAGGGCAGGCCCGCGTCCCGCGCGAGGGCTGAAGAAGCCCTGCTTGGCCGCAGACCTGCCCCGCTCGCCTCGGTCCGCCCGGACCCTGAAGCGCCCGTCATTCCGCCGGTTCTGTCAGACCGCGCCCGAGGGAGGGCCGGCAAGAGGCCGGTCCGAGCTTCGGGAAAACCGAAGAAAGGACATATCATGACCAGGAAAGCTGCCAATCCGCGCCCCGGCGCCCGCGTCGTTCCGCTCCGCAAAGGCACCACGCTGCAGATGGTCCGGCTCGCCTGCCCGGATTCCGCGCAATGCTCGCTCATCTCCGAGAGCTTCGGCCTTCCGGTCCTCGACAGCGACGGTATCCGCGACCTGCACGAAAAGCTCATCGTCGACACGGCCGCGGCGCTCAACGAGGGTCTTGGCGAACGGGCCATGCAGATCCACCTGCAGCGCATCGTCGGCGCCTATGTCGGTTCCGCTCATGGCGCCGGCCAGTTCTACAGCCGCTCCGTCACCGAAGCTCGCGATGCGACGGCCAAATCGGCCTGCGACGACCGGGACGAAGATGTCGGCGGTCCGGTCGGCTTTGACAGCGCCGCGCAGCGCAAGCGTGAATTCGCCGCCGACATGGCCCTTCAGGCCCACGCCCTGCGTATGGCCGCCGAGGGCGCCGTCACCGCCTTCGAGCAGGTTGTCGGTGAAGCCTGGAAGCCCTTCGAACGGCCGGTGGAGAACCCCGGGCAAAGCGTCGATCGCAAGGCGGCAGAACTCCAGATGGCGGCGCTCCGATAAGCCGCTGACTGCGGCGGGGCTCCGGCCCCGCTGTCTTACCACAGCGATCAGCAACCCTACTGGGCCGGTCTCCATTATGCCGCTATTTCGTTCGCCAACTGCGCGGGCTCAGTGGAAACTTCTCGACATCGTCTTTCCATGGATCGAACACGACCGCACCTGACGGCCTGGTGTCCTTGACGTTCCGCGTCACCAGATAGAGATCGTGCTCGATCGCCGTGGACGCGAGCAGGGTGTCGATCACCGGCGGCGTATGGCCGCTGGCGCGCTTGCCTGCCCCGGAAATCCGGCCCCAGCGTCGAACGACCTCGTCCTCAAGCGACAGCACGCGATAACCGAACCGCTCCGCCAGTGCATCGCGCGCCGCCATGTAGCGCGGTCGATCCGGATGATCGTCGGGCAGGTTGTGAATGCCCTTGTCGTATTCGGCCAGCGTCAGCACGCTGATGTGCAAACTCGTCTCGTCCTGCCCCTCGGCCCAACGCTTCACCGACGGCGCACCCTGCGGATTGATCAGAGCGGCCACGACATTGGTGTCGAGCAGCCATCCCCTCACAGTTCCACATCCCGGCCGCGATCCATCTCGCGTTCGAGGTTGAGGCCGTCGAGATGCAGGCTCTCCATGAACTGCAAAAAGGGCAGTCGGGTTTTCTCCGGAACGAGACGATCGAACTCCTCGACGCTCATCACCACGACTGCATCATGGCCGCGAACGCTCACACGCTGCGGCCCCTCCTCGCGGGCATGGCGCACCACCTCGCTGAATCGCGCCTTCGCGTCCTCGAGCTTCCACCGTCCTGTCGCCGGACGGGTTGCCGCTCGCGCCTTCTTCGTCACTTGTGTCTGCTTGCCCATCGTCTCACACCTAGTCAGCTAGTCAGACATATAGCACTCGCCCGGCGGGGACGCCAGCATCGACGACAGGACACCGTTGCGTCGGGCCCCTTCGCCAGCGCTCCAATCCCGCTCTCTCGTGATGGCTTTCCTGGTGCGGCGACGCGTCTTCCACGATCAACCCGTGAAGGTCCGCTAGCAAGCTGCGGCCGTTCGGCTCACGCCTTCGCGGTGATCGCGACCGCCGCCGCACACTGACGGAGCCATCGAGCGGAAATTGGCCCGCTTCCCAAGATGGAGCCCTCAGATGTCCCACGATCTCGCCCTCGCCCAGAACGCCGCCTGGCACCTCGCCCGCACCCTCATGGTCCCTGTCGTCCTCTTCCAGGTCGATGACGAATACGGCGTCCTGCCTGCCGACGAACTCGAGGAAGCCGACGTCGAAATCCTCTTCGAATACGACCCCTATAGTGGCGGCCGGTCGGTTCACTGAACCGACCCTCTCCCGACTGTATCGAGGCGGCGCTCGCGCCGCCTTCTTCATTTCGTTCGTCCGATCGCGGCCCCGTCCTGCCCGCGGTCCTGGCGGAGCCAGGCAGTCAGCGCAACGGCGTTGCCGTCCTCCGCTCCCGCTACGGCCCTTCAGGTGCGCGGCCTGCCCTTCTCCTCCGCCGTGGCGGACCCCGAGACGGGGCCGCGATCGGCGCGGCCTCCAGAATGGAGGTTCATGAAAATGAGCAGAAAAGAAAACGGACCGCGCATCGACATCTATGCGCGCATCACCGACCGCATCGTGGCGGGCCTGGAGAATGGCGTTCGCCCATGGATGCAGCCTTGGCAGTCATCGAATGCCATTGGCGGCGTGACCCGGCCCCTGCGGCACAACGGCCTGCCGTACAGCGGCATGAACGTGCTGCTGCTTTGGACGGAGGCCATGGCGCGCGGCTTCTCCAATCCGATGTGGATGACGTTCAAGCAGGCGCTCGAGCTGGGCGGCGCGGTCCGCAAGGGCGAGACCGGCTCGATGGTCGTTTTCGCCAGCCGCTTCACCAAGACCGAAACGGATTCCGCCGGTGGGGAATTCGACCGCGAGATTCCGTTCCTCAAGGCCTACTCCGTCTTCAACGTCGCGCAGATCGACGGCCTGCCGGAGCACTATTATGGCCAGCAGGCAGAACCCCTGCGTGATTCCATTGAGCGCATCGAAACTGCCGATCGCTTCTTCGCCAATACCGGCGCGGTGATCCGGCACGGCGGTGCTCAGGCCTATTACGCCCCTTCGCTCGACGTCATCCAGATGCCTCCCTTCGAGACCTTCCGCGACGCCGCCTCATACGTCGCCGTCCTCAGCCATGAAACCGTGCACTGGACTGCGGATCCTCGACGGGTCGGGCGCGATCTCAGCCGCTACGCCAAGGATCGCACCGAGCGGGCACGCGAAGAACTGATCGCCGAGCTCGGGAGCTGTTTTCTCTGCGCCGATCTCGGCATCGCGCCAGAGCTCGAGCCCCGGTCCGATCATGCGAGCTACCTGGCCTCTTGGCTCAAGGTTCTTGCCGACGACAAGCGGGCGATCTTCTCGGCCGCTGCCCATGCGCAGCGCGCCGTCGCCTTCCTGCACGGTCTTCAGCCGGCCACCTCTGAAGACCGCGATGCCGCCTGATGATCCACCGCACCGGTCGACAGCGGGGGACGGTCACGGACCCCCCGATCCCTCTGCGCGCCCTCTCGCTCCGAGCGGGCGTGCAGTCCACCACCACGCCGCTGATAGCCGCGCATGGCGAAGTCGGACCCACGATCGCTCCCTCTCGAGTGAAGGCGGCCTCGTGTGTGTGTGGCATGTTGAATGGAGCGCCACCGGCGGACAGGCATCATCCTGACCTGACCACGATCTGTTGGCAGGGTGCAACCCGAGGACCTCTGTGGTCCGTGCCCCACCTGGGAGTGCGGGCTGTGCTCGTTGCCGTCAGCACAGCCACTAGCCGGTCCGCGCCGGGAAACCGTCTCTGGGGCTGGTCGCGTCATGGACGCCAGCGCTCGGGGCGAGGCTGACGAGGTCGGGCAACGCAACGCATCGCGCCGCACCGTCACCCCAGGTGCAAGTGCCAGATCGACACCAGCCGATGTCATCTCCGGGCGGGTCTGCAAGTTCACGCCCAGATCACGTCCTCGATTTGGCATGTCTGACCGAAGGCCGCCGGCGCCAAGAGGCGCCTTCTCGCTCTTATCCCCGCAACGGCCGTCCGCAACTTTCTTCCCCTGAGCGCTGCGCGCTCATTCCTCGCGAAGCAAGAAAGCCGCTCCCGGCCGCCCTCCACCTTGTTCCGGCCTCTTCGAGGTGCGGGTCGATCGCCCCCGGTCTGTCGACAGCCATCGAGGTCGCGATGGGCGCGACCCGACAAACTCACGGAGACGACAAAATGGCTACCATCGGCACCTTCACCTCCAACGCCAACGGCTTCACCGGCACGATCAAGACCCTCACCCTCAACGTCAAGGCTCGCATCGAGCGGGTCGAGAACCCCTCCGACAAGGGCCCGCAGTTCCGCATCTTTTCGGGCGCGGTAGAACTCGGTGCGGCCTGGCAGAAGACGGCCAAGGACACCGATCGTGACTACCTCTCGGTGAAGCTGGACGATCCGAGCTTCCCCAACCCGATCTACGCCACCCTGGTCGAGGTCGAAGGGCAGGAAGGCCTGCAGCTCATCTGGTCGCGGCCGACCCGCGACTGACCCGAAGCGGGGCCCCGCCACCAGGCGGGGCCCCTCTCATGGAGCAGGAGCACCGCGATGTGCAGAGTTCTCAACGCTCGGATCGTCGGCAAAGCGTCCGCAGCCGGTCGCGTCAAAATCGGGCGGCCAACCAAATGGGGAAATCCGTTCGTAATCGGCCGCGATGGCGCACGCGAAGATGTCATCGCGAAGCATCGCGCGTGACTCGCATCTCAGCCCAAGCTTCTGAATGCACTGGACGAACTGCGCCGCCGTGATCTCGTCTGCTGGTGTGCGCCGCAGGTGTGCAACGTCGACGTGCTGACCGAACTGGCCCTGAAGTGATCGGCCCCGTCAACCGGACGGGGCCGTGTCTGCATGTTGAGGGGCCGACCGGGGTCGATAGCCGCGGTTCCGCTTGGCGCGCAGCAGCTCGAGGAATAGGTCGACGGCCTCGCCCTCGTCGTCGAAGGAGTGCTGCACCGTGCGGCCGATCGTTCCAACCCGCCCCCAGCGGCGCACCAGCCGGGCCTGGCCGAACAGCGTCTCCTCGATCGACAGCGCATAGAACCGCGCCATGTTCCGGCGCGGGTCGTGGCGTTCGATGTAGAGCTGATACTGCTGCGCGATCATGGCGAGCAGAATCGCTTGTGCCGACTCCGGGGTCCAATGATTTGTTTGAATCATCGAACCCGGATCGATTCATTCCTGTGATGGGTCGGCGCGAACGTCAGCCGTTCATCGCGTCCTTGACGGCTTTTGCCGGCGTGAAGGAGAGCTTCTTGGACGCCGCGATCTTGATCGCGGCGCCGGTCGAAGGATTGCGGCCGTCGCGCGCCGGCGTATCCTTCACCTTGAACTTGCCAAAGCCGGGGATACTGGTCTCGGTACCCGAACGCGCATCTTCCGTAATCTTCTTGAACACACTCTCCACGATCGCCTTGGCCTGCGCCTTCGTGAGGTTTTGCTCGGCGGCGATCTTGTCGGCGATGTCGGTAGTCGTCGTCATTCGGTTTGTCCCTTCTTCGTTGATGGGCGAAGAACCTAGAACACTATTTTCACGCTGACGAGACCGGCAATTCGCCGGCTCCAGGCATGGTCGCCATCGTCGATTTCGGACGCGAGGATCGAGACTGCATTCTCCAGCCGATGGTTGCGAAACGACTATCGGTCGAGAGAGGAGGGATGAGGTACACCATCGCTTGCCTGACCGCCGCCCGGATCGACCCGTCGCCCGACCTCTATGAAGGGAGCAAGAGTCATCCGCCTTTGCCTTTCCGGTGGAAACGGTTCTTAGCGACAATGGACTTCATGTCCACGCGCCGGAACCATATGGCGCGGCCGCAGCGAAGCGGCGCATTACCGGCGGTGAAGATGATCTGTTCGTCGGAACGCATAAGCAGCACTTCTTCGGGCAGGATCAGCGGCCGTGCCGTGAGTTGCTTTGATCGTGTTCGCGACGATCCCGACATCTGCGACGACCGGCTGAGCTGGTCGACTTCGACCGTGGTGTTGCCGCAGCGGCGTGAGATGTAGTCGGCGGTATCGGGATCGTTGATCGCGGCGAACGATACCCAGGAGGCGGACTCGAACCATTTGCTGGTCGCATCGCGTCCGCCATAGGCCTCGCGCATCTGGCCGATGGACTGGAACAGCAGAACCAGGCTGATGCCATACTTGCGGCCGGCATCCCGGGCCGTCTCTAGAATGCGCAGATAGCCAAGCCGGGCCACCTCGTCGAGCAGGAACAATGTTCGCCCGTTCACGTCGCCATTCCGGTTGTAGATCGCATTGGCAAGCGCGCCGATGATGGTGCGCGCCAAACCTGGATGCGCTTCCAGCGCCTTGAGGTCGAGGTTGACGAATATGTCGGTCTTGCCATCGGCAATGTCGTTGGTCGCAAAGCTCGCGCCCGATACCAGGGCGGCATAGTTGGGATAACTCAGCCAATGGGTCTCCTTGACCGCATTGGCGTAGACGCCGGAAAAGGTCTCCGGCGTCATGGCGATGAATGGGGCGACGTTTTCCTTGACAAATTCCGAGGCCGAATTGTCATAGATCGCCTGCAGTCGCTCGCGCAGTTTTGGCTCCGGTTCCGAGAGGTTCGCTCGCATCTGCCGCAAGTGCTGGTTCTCTTTTTCCGTATGCCCGGACAGGCAGACATCGGCAATAAGCGCCGTGATGAGCTGCAGCGCGGAGGCGCGAAAGAAGTCGTCGCGGATCGATGCCTGGCGGCCCGTATCGGTGACCACCCAGTTGGCAACCGCAACCAGGTCCTCTTCCCTGGTGCCGCCGAAGCGGCCGATCCAGTCGAGCACGTTGAAACCTGTCGACGGATCGCGCGGATCGAGGATGAAAACGTCACGGCCGGCATTGCGCCGATGCTCGATCACCATCGGTGCAACCTCGCTGGAGGGGTCGAGCGCCACGAGGCTGCCGCCCCATTTGAGCGCTGTCGGTACGGTGACGGAGGTGGTCTTGAACCCACCGGAACCGGCGAAGACCAGGCCATGCGACGAACCGAACGAAGCATCGAAACACAGCAGCGGTGAGCGTCCGCCGGCGCCCCACGTCTGGGGATTATCAGCGCGGAACCCGCGCTGGGCCACAGTGTCCTTGTCGACCCGGTAGGCCTCGCCGACGACGATTCCACCGGTCTCTGGGAATAGCCGCCTTGCATCCTTCAGCGCCATCCATTCGGCATCGCCGTGGATGGAACGCCTGCCGTGGATGCGGCGGGGGGCAGGAGAGGCGAAGGCGGCATCGCCGCGCATCGCTACCCGCAGCGCAAAGACGCAGACGACGCTGACGATCGTCGCGCCGATTGCGCTTGCCGGATCCACGTAGTTGAAGATGCTTCCGCCCACCGGTACGGCAACGGCGAAGCTCGACAGCCGCATCATCTCGCGCGATGCGGCGATCGCAACGGCGGCTGCCCCGCCGATGAGCACTCCGGCACCCGCGCTGCGGACTGAAAGCGTGCCCCGCGCGGCAAAGAGGAAGAGGATCCCGAGCGCCGCTGCGGCGGCGAAGGGCAGGACGATCCCGAACCGGCCGAGCATCACGCGCGCATCGGCGGTCGAGCCGAACGCGGCCGTCCACTGCTCGATGCCGTCGAGACCGAGCAGCGTCATCAGCATCAGCGCCCCCGGCGAGACCAGCATGGCGATCCTAGTCGGCGTCATCGATGAATGCCTTTTCGCCGAGCGCCATCAGGCGCGCGCGCTCGATCTTGTCTGCGCGAATGCGGTCGGCCGCGTCCATCAGAAGCCCGAGAAGCAGTGCACGCTTCTCGTAGCGCAATCCGGCCTTGGCGATGAGCCCGCCGAGCTGAATCTTCTCGCGCGTGTCCTTGCGACGCGCATCGGTCTGGCTTGCCTGTCTCATGCGCTCAAGCCTCGCCACCCGGCCCCGAAGGCGCGCCAGCCGGGACCGGCGCACCTGTCTGTCGGCTGTTCCGCCCAGCCCCCTTGCGAAACCGTGCCGCGATCTCCGCAAGCGCCGTGACCAGCTCGGCGTCCTCGACCTCGACCTCGCCCAGCCCGGCCTTGAGCGCGAGACGTCCGATGCGCTCAGCCTCGCGCGTTTCGGCCTGCCTGAGCTGCTCCTGGAGGCGGCCGATCTCTTCCCTGATCTTCGACGATGGCTTCTTCATTCCGGTTGTTTCCCTTCCCGATGCTCGCGTTGTTTCGACCCTGAGCATCGGGCGGGAAGCGCGTCAGCGCACCCCGTCAAAAACGACGGGTCGGCGCAGCCGACGCTTTGCTTCATCATCCCAGCGTTCCGAAGGAATGCGTCCAAGGGCGCAGTAATACGTCGCTGACACGACGTGGCTAGCGCCCGGCCCGGCTGGGCAGGAAGCATCGCCTCCGGACGACTCGTTGCTGTAGTTGGGATTATTGCTCGCCTTGGCCATTACGCACTTCACGCCCCAGTTGATCTCCCGTGGCAACGGTCGCAGCGCTCTCCTGTCAGCCGCTTACCGGCATTGCGCGCGGATGGAGCACGATGCCGAGGCCCGGACGATCGACTATTCGAACAAGCGCAACCTTGCGCACGAGGAATTCCTGCTGCCGGCCGATGCTCCAGCCTGGGCGAGGATGCTCATCGGTGATCGCTCGGTGGCCGGCGCAGTCGAGGCCTTCTGGAACAGGGTCGAGGCGTTCGAGAAACGCGCGGATGCGCAACTCGCCAAGGAGTTCATCATCGCTTTGCCGGTCGAGCTCAGCCGCGACCAGAACATCGCCCTGATGCGCCAGTTCGTGTTTGAGCAGGTGCTCGCCCGCGGGCAGGTCGCGGACTGGGTCTATCACGATGAACCTGGAAACCCCCATGTCCACTTGATGACGAGCCTGCGCCCGCTGACCGAAGGCGGGTTCGGCTCGAAGAAGGTTGCCGTCATCGGAGCCGATGGGCAGCCGGTCCGCACCGCCAACGGCAAGATCCGGTATCGCTTATGGGCGGGCGAGAAGGTCGAATTCCTTGAGCAGCGAAACGCCTGGCTCGACCTGCAGAACCAGCATCTGGCACTCGCGGGATTCGAGATCCGCGTCGATGGCCGCTCCTATGCCGAACGTGGCATCGACATCGTGCCCACCACCCATATCGGCGTGGCGGCCAAGGCGATGCTGCGCAAGGGAGGAGATGCCGGCCGAGCCATCGATCTCGAACGGCTGGCCCTGCATGAGGCCCAACGCGGCATCAATGCCAGGCGCATCGAAGCCCGTCCCGAACTCGTACTCGAGCTGGTGACCAACGAGAAAAGCGTCTTCGACGAACGCGAAATCGCCAAAGTGATCCATCGCTATGTCGACGATGTCAGGACGTTCCAGCGGCTGCTGTCGCGCGTTCTCGCCAGCCCCGAAGCACTGCGTCTCGACGTCGAACGCGTAGACTTGGCGACGGGTGCGCGGGTTCCGCAAAAGCTCACCACGCGCGAGATGGTGCGCATCGAATCCGAGATGGTCAATCGCGCGCGAACCCTCGCGCGAGCGTCAACGCATGGCATCGGCGAGAAGGTGCTGGAGGCGGTGTTCGCGCATCATGACCGGCTGTCGGACGAGCAGCGGACGGCGATTGAGCATGTCGCAGGCGACTGTCGGATTGCCGCCGTGGTGGGACGTGCCGGCGCCGGCAAGACCACGATGATGAAGGCAGCGCGCGAGTCCTGGGAGATCGCCGGCTATCGCGTCATCGGCGGTGCGCTCGCCGGAAAGGCGGCCGAGGGTCTGGAGAAGGAAGCCGGCATCGCTTCGCGCACCTTGGCGTCGTGGGAGCTGCGCTGGAAAGAGGGCAGGGACCTTCTCGACGACAAGACAGTCTTCGTCCTCGACGAAGCTGGGATGGTCGCATCCAAGCAGATGGCGGGTTTCGTGGAAGCCGTCACCAGGGCTGGCGCCAAGCTCGTCCTGGTCGGCGATCCCGAGCAGCTGCAGCCTATCGAAGCCGGCGCCGCCTTTCGCGCCATCGTCGAGCGTGTCGGCTATGCCGAGCTCGAGACGATCTATCGTCAGAAGGAAGACTGGATGCGGGCCGCATCGCTGGATCTGGCGCGCGGCCGGATCGAGCAAGCGATCGCGAGCTACACAAAGCAAGGTCGGATCATCGGCACCAATCTGAAGACCGAGGCCATCACCAGTCTGGTCGCGGATTGGGACCGCTCCTATGACCCCACCAAGTCGACGCTGATCCTCGCGCATCTTCGTCGCGACGTCCGCGATCTTAACGAGCGGGCGCGCGAGGCGCTTGTCAAACGAGGGCTCATCGAGACGGGTCATACCTTCCGGACGGAAGATGGCGTCCGGCATTTTGCGGCTGGCGACCAGATCGTGTTTTTGAAGAACGATAACTCGCTCCGCGTCAAGAATGGCATGCTGGCCAAGGTGGTCGAAGCGGCGCCCGGCCGCATCGTGGCCGAAATCGGCGAGGGGGCCGATCGGCGCCAGATCGCGGTCGAGCAGCGCGCCTACAACAACATCGATCATGGCTATGCAACGACGATCCACAAGTCGCAGGGCGCAACCGTCGACCGCGTCAAGGTGCTCGCCTCCCTCTCGCTCAACCGGCACCTCACCTATGTGGCGATGACCCGGCACCGCGAGGATGTGACGCTCTATTACGGCAAGCGGTCCTTTGCCATGGCCGGCGGCCTGTCGAAAGTCCTGGCACGGCGGGATACCAAGGAGACAACGCTCGATTACAGCGGCGGCCGCTTCTACGCCCAGGCACTGAGCTTTGCCAACAGCCGAGGCCTTCACCTGGTCCGCGTGGCTCGTACGCTCGTTCGCGATCGGCTCGACTGGACGCTGCGCCAGAAGGCTCGCCTTCTCGATCTCGGCGAACAGCTTCGGTCGGTCGGCGCGAGCCTCGGCCTGTTCGACCGCCACGTCTTCCCGATCCGCCACTCAACCCGAAAGGCCGAACCGATGGTCAAGAGTGTCACCAGTTTTGCGCTGTCCGTCACGGATACCGCCGAGGCCAAGCTGCAAACGGACAAGCCGCTTGCGAAGCAATGGGACCTGGTCTCGGACCGCATCCGGCGCGTCTACGCCGAGCCCGAATCTGCGTTCCGTGCCATGCGCATCGAGGCGGCCTTCACTGACCCGGCCGCGCGATCGGCTCGCCTGCAGCAGATCGAGCAGGCGCCGTCAACCTACGGACCGTTGCGCGGCCATACCGGCATGTTCGCCAATAGCGCCGACAGGAATGATCGACGCATCGCCGAGACCAATGTCCCGGCGCTGCACCGGGACCTCGAGCGGTATTTTGTGATGCGCGAGCAGGCCATGAAGCGCCTCATCGCCGAAGAAACCGGAATGCGGCAGCGGCTCTCGATCGACATCCCGGCCCTGTCTGCTGCGGCCGAGACGGTGCTCGCAAAGGTGCGCGATGCCATCGACCGCAACGACCTGCCCGCCGCACTCGGGTTTGCACTCGCCGACCGCATGGTCAAGGCCGAAATCGATGCCCTCAACTTGGCCGTCAGGCAGCGCTTCGGCGAACGGGCTCTTCTCGGCAGTGCTGCCATGGACACCGGCGGTCCGGCGTTCAAGGCGGTGTCAAGCGCTCTCGCGCCGGCCGAGCAGCAGAAGCTGGCATCGGCCTGGCCCACGATGAGAACCGCGCAGCAGCTCGCCGCCCATGAACGGACCGTAGCGGCCCTGAAGGAAACCGAAGCACTGCGCCAGATGCAGCGGCAGAGCCAGGTGCTGAAGTGACCGCGCGGACCCGACCCATTGTCATGGTCACCCTGTCGCTGGCTCTGCTCGGTGCGTTCGCTGGCGCCGGGGTCTTCGCTGGCCTGCGGGTCAACCTGACACCAAGCTACCCGCTCGGCTTGTGGCGTATCGAGCCACTCGCACGCGACACTGCCGCCGGTGATCGCGTCTTCATCTGCCCGCCGCCGACACCGACGTTCTTCGCAGCGCGTGAGCGCGGCTATCTTGGTCACGGCCTCTGCCCGGGATGGTTTTCGCCGCTGATCAAGACGGTGGTTGCCGTCGCCGGGCAGCATGTCTTCATCGACGGCCACATAGCGGTTGATGGCGTGCGCCTTGCTCATTCTTCCATCCGCCTGGTCGATGCCCAGGACAGGGCACTCGTCCCGGCCACCAACGGAATCGTCCCGACCGGCCAGCTCTTCCTGTTCTCTCAGTTTCCAGGTTCCTATGACTCGAGATATTTCGGGCCGATCCCGGCCGCCGGCGTCCTCGGCCTCGCGCGTCCGCTCGTGGTTCTCGCTCCCTGATGTGGTCCGGTCGGCGGCGCTCCTCGCTGTAGCAATGGCCGTCGGGCTGATTGCCTGGAACGGCGAGCCTCGCCTGCTGCCGCTGGCGATGCTGTTTCCTGCGCTCTGGGCCTTGGCGCCGACGCGTCTTAGCGCTGCTCTTGTCGCCGCCGGCTATTTTCTCGCGGGCTCGCGCGGTCTACCGCAAGGCGTCAGTACCTTCTACGGCGCTGGCTTTGAGGCCGGGGTCGCGCTGTGGATGGTGGCATCGCTCCTGTTCGTTCTCACTCATGCGATGCTGTGGACAAAGCGCCCGGACAGGGAGCGTGTGATCCGCTACGCGATGATTGCCGTGCTGCTCAGCATTCCGCCCATCGGCATTGTCGGCTGGGCCCACCCGATCACCGCCGCCGGCATTTTGTTTCCTGGATGGAGTTGGTTCGGGCTTGCGGCGGCAGCGATCAGCCTTCTCGTCATGACGACGAAATTCCGGCCGATTGCGATCCTGGCACTTGGAACTCTCTGGCTCTGGTCCGCCGCAGACTGGACAGAACCCGGTCCGCCGCAAGGCTGGATGGGCCTCAACACGAAGCTCGGCGGCAGCAACGGTGTGTACGCCGGCTATCAGCAGCACCACGAAACGATCAGCCGCATCCGGGACGAGGTGAGGGTTGGCGCGTCCGTCATCGTGTTGCCGGAGAGCGCATTCGGCGTCTGGACGCCTACCGTGGAGCGGCTCTGGACCCGCGCCCTCGAACACCTCGATGTCACCGTCTATGGCGGTGCGATTGTCGTGGGCGAAGCCGGATACGACAATGTTATGCTCGAACTGTCGGGGCGGGGCGCCGCGGTGCGCTATCGCGCGCGCATGCCGGTCCCGGTCTCGATGTGGCAACCCTGGCTCGGTCTCACGGGCCGGCCGGCGGGTGCCCGGGCGGACTTCTTCGCCAATCCCCTCGTTTCGGTGCGGCGAACTCGGGTCGCGACACTTATCTGCTACGAGCAGTTGCTCGTTTGGCCAGTACTCCAGTCAATGGTGCTCTCGCCCGACCTGATAGTCGCCGCGGGGAACGGCTGGTGGGCGTCAGGCACGAATATCGTGGCGGTCCAAATCGCGACAAGCACCGCATGGTCAAGGCTCTTTGGCATCCCACTGGTCATCGCGGTGAACACGTGATTGGTGCTCGCAACTGACAAGCCCTTGGATTGGTAGTGTCGCCAGACAGGCCTTCGTCTTCCCTTCAGCCATTCACTTGCGCGAATTGCACTGTAGCGATCGAGAAGATATAGAGGGGAGTGAAGCAGTACGCGCTGCTTCGGGGCGTGGAAACCCCTGTCTACCGGATGATGCCGACCGGAACGGCATCAGAATCCTCTGGCCAACGGCCGGGGGCCTGTGACGCATGTCCAGGCATCTCGGTGCTAAAGGTCGCAGGGCCGTGTAGACACGGTTTCCAACTCCCGGCTCGGGTTCAAGGATCAGTCCGCGGGGGCGTACCGTGGACAATACCGTCGGGGGTCGTGCTGGCAATGGCCAAGGTTCGGACGACGCATCGCGGACTGGCGGAGGAGCTGACCCCAGCCGTCGAAGAGCTCGTCTCCTCGCTTCAGGCATCGGAACTGGAATGTCTGACTGTGCAGGCGATCACCGAACATCGAAGGCTCCTGGAAATCGCCGAAGAGGCTTACGAGGCGATGATGCGAGCGGAAAGCCACGGCGGCGAACCGGGCCAATACCGTGAGCCATATGTCAGAGCGATGCTGAACAACAAAGCCCAGCTCGCCCTGGTCAATCTCCTGGTGGAAAGGCTTGGCTATCTACCTGAAGTAGAGAAATAGAGGCCGGGTCTACAGCCAACCACGCTCGGCCGCCAACCGAACTGCGTGGACAATGTTCGTGGCCCCAAGCTTCTCCCGCGCCCGATCGAGATAGTACCGGACGGTTTTCTCGGAAATGCCTACCATGCTGGAGGTTTCAGCCATCGTCTTCCCCAACGAGGCCCAGACCAGGCAGGTATGTTCGCGGGGCGAAAGAGAGATCTCCGCGACCTCCATGACCGAATTCGACAGTCGGATCAGATTGATGTGGACGTACGCAACAGCCGTCACCGCATAGGCGAGGTCACGAACCCTGACGTTCGCCGCGTCAGGGCATTCGGAAGCGAACGCCAACAGAGCCGTTCGCCCGAAGCCGCTACGGATCGGTACCATGATGCCTGATGAAATGCCGAACTCGCTCGCCTCGTCCATTACCCTGCACTGCTCGGCATTGTAGCGATCACGATCTGCGATTGACCAGACAGTCGGCGCCATGGTGCGTTTGGCTTTGGTGAGAATCGGATCCCGTGAGACATAGTTGCGCGCAAGGTACCGCCGTTGCCATTCTTCCGGGTAATCGGAAAAGCTGCGGACATCTTCGGCGTGAAGGTCGGCATAGACGAAGCGGCTGAACCCCGTGTTCATCGCAAACCGCTTCAGCGCAAGCTTGACAGAAGCTTCATCCTGCCTGATCTCCAGCGCGTCGATGAAGTTGCCGACATGATCGTCCAGATAGCGGTTCTCAGAGCCGGTTATCATTGTTCCATCCCGATGCTGACTTACAAAAAGGGAACGTTGAATTGGATCGGTATCGACGCCGATTTATGACGACGCCGCCTCCTGCTTGATTGCTTGCACTCGGACTCCGAGGTGATCCTGCTCGACCCGCAACGGACCTCTGCTGGCGTGTCGCTAATGGTGGCAAAGCGGTTGTGTGTCAAGCGTCCAGGTTGTGCTTCCGCCATGAAATGCACGCGGCCATCCACGGACACGGCCTTTCGCCCTGGATAGGCGATCGAGGAAGGCCTTTACCCTCGGGTCAAGCCCGAGGGCAGGCTCTTGCCGTCGATCTCGCCGCAAGGGCGGCTGACATGACTTTTCGACGTGCCAACATGCCCATAGCCTTGACGAGATCATCAACCCGACGATGTCGAAATCCCTGCGATTCGGCCACCTGGATCACCCCCGTCAGCGCCTTCTCGGCCATGCGGCGGGGCTCCAGGAAGCTCGGAAGTCGGAGCTCTTCCTCAGGTTCGAAACAAGGCTCTATGTTGGCCACGGGCAGCACGGATCTCCTTTGCAGACGGCTGTATTGATCATTGAATGGCCCCCGGGAACACGATGTCTTTATCCACGAGGACGTTGAACCGATAGCCCGGCCGAATTACGAGGGTCGGCTGGACATTGAGATTCCTCGAGACCGTCTGCTCCGAGACCTTCCCGAAGGTCTCGGCGAAAGACCGGCGGGCCGCATCCTCGGCGCTGTTGGCGGTGCCGAAGCTGTTGCGGTCCTGCGGGATCATCATTTCCGTGCCGGCGCCGATCAACGCAACGAGGATCGCCGAACCGAAGGTCTCAAAATAGTGGTTGTCGACCTTGTCGGAAAAGCCGCCATAGCCCGCGGCATCCGTCCCCGCCATGCCGCCGATCTGTAGTGTGGAGCCGTTCGGGAAGATGATGTCGGTCCAGATCACCAGAACGCGGTTCTGCCCGAACGACACGTTGGAATCGTAGCGCCCGAAGAGCTTGCTCCCTTGCGGGATAAGCAGATGGCGGCCCGTCGCACTGTCGTAGACGTTCTGGGAAACTTGAGCGGTGATGCGGCCGGGAAGATCGGAGTTGATGCCCGTCACCAGTGTGGCGGGGATGACGGAGCCGCGCTTCAGTTCATAGGGCGACATCTGTGGCACGACCGACTTCGGTAAATAGCCGAGGTCGGCGATGTCCTGGTTGAAAAAGCTCTCCTTGGCCCCCTGCCCGTTCGGGTCGGCATTCTGGCCGCCGGCCTTCATCGCCGCGGCGTAGTGATCGAGCGCGGTCATCGGTTGGTTGGCAGCAAGCGTGCCGCCGGTGGGCTCGGCCGGGTTCGGCGCCACGGCGGCCTCACCCGGATTGCCGATATCGACGGCGATCGGCGAGTCCAACGCGGCTGCGTCGGCCTGGAGGCTCGCCATGCGCTGGCGCTGCACCTCGCGCAGCCATTGCTCCTGCTGTTCGCGCTCGAGGCGCGCCCGCCAGATCTCCTCCGGCTCGAGCGCCGGCCGTTCCGGGACGTTCGCGTCCTCCGGCTTGACGGGTGCAAACGGATTGGTGGCGGTCTCATTGGGTTCGGTCGGTGTGGGCTGCAGCACGATAGGTGCGGGCTCGCCGATGATGCCGTCCGGAATGCCTCGCTTCAGCTGGTCGGCGTCGCTCGAGGCGGGTCGGGCCGTGATTGGTCCTTCCGCCGGTCCGCCGAACTGCAAACGGCGCGATGTCAGCCCATAGACGATCACAGCCAGAAACGCGACCACCAGCGCGATGGCGACGATGATCGGCACCCGGTTGAGACGCCGAATGCGCGGACCGTCACGCGCCTCGATCCCGCCGAGCTTTAGGGACTCCGTCACGACGTGCCTCCCTGCCCACGCTGCATCACGGAGACTGGACTTGTCGGCTCGGCGCCTGTGGCGCTGAGCTTATACATCCGGGTGATGTCGACGGTGCCGGTCGAGAGCCGCACCAGCACGCTGCCCTCGAAAGCGTCCACCACATAGGCGAGCGGCACGGTCGTCGTGCCTTTGGTCTGTTGGTCGGTGACGATCGCATAGCCCCATCCCTTGAGCGACGCCTCGAGGGCCTGGCCGAAGACTGACCCGTCTGGTGTGAGCGCGATCGTGGTGTTGCCAGG
>CATMOC010000005.1 GCA_950071955.1 uncultured Mesorhizobium sp.
AGGCCGACTGGGCTCGCGATGGCGCTCGAGAGCAGGAGGGCCATGATCGCGAGAGGCAGCGACACCTCCGCGCGCTCGCCGATGAGCTCGATCACGGGCGAGGAATAGGTGAAGGACCGACCGAAGTCGCCGACGAGCAGGCCGCCGATCCACGAAAGATAGCGCACCAGCACGGGATCGTTGAGGCCCATCTGCTCGCGCAGCGCATTCAGTGTCGCATCGGTGGCGTTCATGCCGAGCATGAGCTGCGCGGGATCGCCCGGCAGGATTTCCAGCACGGCAAACACGACGACGGACGCGACCAGCAGGGTCACGAGGCCGCCCGCGAGGCGCTTGGCGAGAAAAGCGGTCATCTATCGAGGATGCCTCCCTCCCCACGAGGGGGAGGGAGGAAAGTCGCTCAATCCGCCCACTTGACCCCGGTCAGATCGGTCGCCTGGATCGGGGAATTCTCCCACATGCCTTCGAGCTTGGCGTCCCAGACGCCGATCTTGGGCAGCTCGAACAGGAAGCCGTTGACGGCGTCGTCGGCGAGGATCTTCTGCGCCTGGCCGTAGAGCTCGTTGCGCTTTTCCTGGTCCGACGTGACGTCGAGATCGGCGATGACCTTGTTGAACTCCGGGTTGTGATAATCGAAATAGTAGTCGTCGCGCGCATAGATGCCGATATCGTTCGGCTCGGTGTGCGAGACGATCGAGAGGTCGTAATCCTTCGTCTTGAACACCTGGTCGAGCCACTGCGCCCATTCGACCGGAATGATCTCGAGATCGATGCCGACCTCGCGCAGTTGCGAGGCGATGACCTGGCCGCCGTCGCGGGCGTAGGCGGGGGGCGGCAGCTTCAGCGTCGCCTTGATGCCGTTCTCGAAACCGGCTTCCTTGAGCAGCGCCTTGGCCTTCTCGACGTCGTGCGGGTAGGTGCCGGTGAGATCGACATAGGCGGCGTTCGCGGGCGAGAAGTGCGAGCCGATCGGCACGCCCAGCCCCGACGAGCCGGCGTCGATGATCGCCTGACGGTCGAGCGCGTGGGCGATCGCCTGGCGGACCTTGAGATTGTTGAACGGCTCCTTGCCATTGTTGGTCGAAAGGATCGTCTCGCCCTCGGTTGCGCCGATGACGACGGAAAAGCGCGGATCGGACTGGATCTGCGGTAGCGCATCGCCGGCCGGCATGTTCGGAAACGCCTGCACGTCGCCCGACAGCAGCGCGGGAATTGCGGCCGCCGCATCCGGGATGATGCGGAACTCGGCCTTCTCCAGCGCGACAGCATCGCCCCAGTAGTCAGGGTTCTTGACGATGGTGACTGAAGAGCCCTTGGCCCAGTTGTCGAACTTGAACGGCCCGGTGCCGATCGGCTTTTCCTTGTTGCCCTCGGCGCTCTCGGCCGCCACGATGACGGCGTCGCCCCAGCCCATGTTGTACAGGAAAGAGCCCTGCGGCTGCTTCAGGGTGACCTTGACGGTGGTGGGATCCACCACCTCGACCGTATCGATGGCCTCGAAGAGCGGCTTCTGCGCGTTGGTGGAATCGGCCGCGCGGGCTCGGTCGAGCGAGAACTTCACGTCCTCGGCGTCGAAGGCGGTACCGTCGTGGAACTTGACCCCGTCATGCAGCTTGAAGGTGTAGACCTTGCCGTCCTCGGACACCTCCCAGCTTTCGGCCAGCGCCGGCTGCACCTCGCCGCCGGAATCGATCCGCGTCAGGCCTTCGAAGACATTTGCGTAAACGATCTCGTCGATCGCGGCTGCCGCGCCCGCGGTCGGGTCGAGATGCGGCGGCTCGAGGACCACGCCCAGAACGAGATCGGTCCGCTGCGCCATGGCGGAGGTGCTCGATGCCAGCGCGACGGCGGCGGCGGCGAGGACGGATTTCCATATCGTCATTTTTGTTGCTCCCATTGTTTGCGATCGGTGCGCGATCAAAGCGCGAATTCAGCCGGGAGTAAATCGGGTTTCGCTTTGGACCAACATGGCCACCGGCGTCGCCGACGGGGTTCGCCTTCGTCGCGACGGCTGCTAAGGGTGGGCAATCTGCCCGCGGAAGGTCCCCGACCATGATCATCGTCCACTACCTGGAGAAATCCCGCGCCCATCGCGTCCTGTGGCTGCTCGAGGAACTCGGCGTCGATTACGACGTGAGGACCTATCGCCGGACGAAGGAATTCCGCGCGCCGGAAAGTCTCAAGGCGATCCACCCGCTGGGCAAGTCGCCGGTGGTCGAGGACGACGGCCGCGTCGTTGCCGAAAGCGGAGCGATCATGGAGTACCTGGTCGATCGCTACGGCGGCGACACGTTACGCCCGCCGCCCGGCATGGACGAGCGGCTGCGCTACACATACTGGATGCACTACGCCGAAGGATCGGCCATGCCGCTGCTGGTGATGAAGCTTGTCTTTGCCGGCCTGCCGGCGCGGATGCCGTTTTTCCTGCGCCCGACGGCGCGGATGATCTCCAAGGGCGTCAGCGAAAGGCTGATCGACCCGCAGCTTGCCGATCACGTCGCGCTCTGGAAGGCGGAACTGGCCCGAGGCGGCTGGTTCGCCGGCGATGCATTCTCCGCGGCCGACATCATCATGAGCTATCCGGTGGAAGCGGGTGTGACGCGGATCGCGCAAGGGCAGGACATCGCCGTGATTCGAAAGTGGATGGAAGCAATCCGCGCCCGACCCGCCTATCGACGCGCCGTCGAACGCGGCGGCAACATCTACGGCTATTCATCGACGTGAGGCGAGCACAGCGCGTTCCGCCGCAATCGCCGCATGCAGCGTTTTCGACGGAAGCCGGTGTTTCTCGAGGCCTGGTTTCCTTATCCCGCCGCAATTTCCAGACTGTAACAAGATTGAATTCATCGAGCGTTGGACTTAGACCGTTCCGGCCTTGCGGCGACCGAAGAGATCAATGGCTGGATTGCCTCGATCGACGACTGTCAAAGAACCGTGGTCTTTCGCAGGTCTGTCCGCTATGGGTCCGGCCAAGAGACAGCAAGCCTAGCGCGGGGAACTGATGATCGGTATTTTCGGCGCCAACGGATTCATCGGGCGCCATCTGGCGCAGCGGCTGCAGTCGCGCGGACGAAAGTTCAAGGCGATCTCGCGGCATTTCACCCCCGACTTCGTCGCCGCCCATGGCGGTTCGGCCGAACTCGTGGAGGCGAACTTCGCCGATCCGCTGGCCATGGTATCGGCCCTGGACGGTCTCGACACCGTGGTGCAGCTCGTCAGCACCTCCAGCCCCGGAATGCAGAACCTGCACAGCGTCGCCGACATCCGCGAAAACGTGATCCCGCACGTTGCGTTCCTCCAGACCTGCGTCGCCGCGGGGGTCAGGCGCTACGTCTTTCTCTCCTCCGGCGGGACCGTCTACGGCCCCACGAACGACGTGCCGATCCGCGAGGACAGCGAAACCAACCCCATCAGTTCCCACGGACTCACCAAGCTGATGGTGGAAAAGTACATCCAGATGCATGGCCGGGTCGACGGACTGGATTACGTGATACTGCGCCTCGCCAATCCGTTCGGGCCGGGACAGCACTACCGGAAGGCTCAGGGACTCATTCCGGCGATCCTGGGACGCCACCAGGAGGGTCTCCCGGTCAAGGTCATCGGAGACGGCAGCGCACGCCGCGATTATGTCTTCATCGACGACGTCATCGATGCTATCGAGCTTGCCGTGGGGGAGCCCCGCGCGGCGCGCGGCATCATCAACATCGGCAGTGGTGAAGCGCGCTCGGTGTCGGAGATACTCGGGGCCATCGAGGATATCCTCGGGCTTCGTATCGAGCGGGAATACGTGGATGTCAGGAAGACCGACGTGGCAATAAGCCAGCTTGACATTGGCCGGGCGTCGTCGCTGCTGGGCTGGCGGCCGAAGACGCCGTTCAGGACGGGACTGGAGCGCACACTGGCGGAATTCTCGCCGGCGCCGCGGGTGGCTCGTTGATGCAGATGACGCCCGGATACCGACCCCATCACATGTCGCGCGCGAACTGAATGAGCTTTCCCCTTTCACTTCTCGGGCTTTATGCCCGGCGCCCGAGCCTGGCCGGCCGCCACGTCGCCACGGCATTCAGGCTGCTTGCCAATGGCGGGACGGCGGAACTGCGCAGCCGGCTGAGGTCGCTGGGCGGCCTCGCTGCGCAGCACGAGAGGGACCGAAGGGCGAGAGAGGACGTCGCGCGAAAGCTTTCCGCCGTTGGCGAGAACGCGAAGCGCAACTATCGCTCGCTGCTCAACGAACTCCTGCCTTTCGCCCAGGATCTGACTGTGCTCGACGTCATCCACGAGGACTTGGAGCGGCTGCGTCTGGTGCACTGCCACATCCTGCGCAAGTTCAAGCTGTTCGACGATCGGTTCTACGCCGACACCTACCTGAAGGGGGAAGGGGGCATTACCCCGCTCGACCACTATTTCAAATATGGTCTCCCTGGGGGGCTGCGGGCGAACGCCGTCTTCGATCCGCTCTTCTATACCGCCCGTTATCCGGAGGTGATCGACTTCGGCTTCGATCCGCTGGTGCACTACGCGCTCTTCGGCTGGCGCGAGGGCCGCGAATGCGGGCCGATGTTCGATGCCGAATACTATCTGGCGCGAAATCCGGACGTCGCGGCAGCCGGGCTGTCGCCGCTGCATCATTTCCTCGATTCCGGCCGCGGGGAGGGACGCTCGCCGACGGCCGCCGCGGCACTCGGCGGGCAGGTTGCGCGCGACCGCGGCACCATCCTGATCGTCAGTCACGATGCGGAACTCGGCGGTGCGCAGCGCGTGGCGCGCGTCTTCGCCGAGTGGCTCCTGGCCTCGACCAAGTTCGAGGTGAAGTTCGTCACGATGAAGGGCGGCCCCTTCCTCGACCATTTCCGCCGGATCGCCGACACCTTCGACGTGGGCGGAGAGTTGGTTGGAGCGACCCCGGAGGAACTGTCGCGCAGGCTTGAGGAGTTTGCCGGTCCCTCGGTGAAGGCGGTGTTCCTGAACTCCGCCGCCAGCGGCGGGTTTCTTTCGCACTGGAGCCGCGACACACCCATTCTTGCTTTCGTCCACGAACTCCCCAAGCTGCTCGCGTCGCTCGACCGCGAGTTCCGGCTCATCCTCGACCGGGCGAACACCATCATCGCCGGAAGCGAGGCAGTCGCCACCGCCATCAAGGGCGAATACGGCTTCGAACCGGAACGGCTGCGCACCGTGCACGGCTTCATCGACGATCTGCCGCGCGACACCTCGCTCGATTTCGACTCGAAAAGCGCGATCAAGGAGGCGCTGGGCCTCGATCCGGACGCCTTCCTGGTCGCCGCGTGCGGCGTCCTCCACTGGAGGAAATCTCCCGAGAAGTTCGTGGAGGTGGCCGAACGGGTCCTGAAGGAAACCGAGCGGAACGTGCGGTTCCTCTGGGTCGGCGGCGGGCCCGATCATGAAGAGTGCGAAAAGCTGGTGTCGGAGAAGGGCCTTGAGGGGAAGGTCGTCTTTACCGGCTACGAACCCGACGTGATGCGCTATCTGCGCGCGGCCGACCTCTTCCTCCTGACCTCGCAGGAAGACCCGTTCCCGCTCGTCTGCCTCGACGCTGCGACCGCGTTGGCGCCGATCATCTGTTTCGAGAAGGCCGGCGGCATGCCGGAGTTCGTGGCGCGGGGATGCGGCATGTCTGTGCCCTTCATGGATGCCGAGGCGATGGCGGACGCCGTCCGCGCCTATATGGCGGATGAAGATCGCCTGCGCGCCGAAGGGCAGGCGGGTCGGGAACTCGTGGAGCGCGAGTATACCGTCGCCGCGGCTGGTCCCAAGCTGCTGCACCACATCCGCGAGGCGGCCGGATTGGCGCCCCACGTCAGTGTCGTGGTGCCTAATTACAACTACGAGAAGTTCCTGCCCGAGCGGCTGCAGACGATCGCGGCGCAGACCTACCAGGATTTCGAGCTCATCCTGCTGGACGACCGGTCGAGCGACGGCTCGGTCGATATCCTCAAGGACCGGGCGCGACGGCGGCCCGGAACGCGGGTCATCGTCAACGAAAAGAACAGCGGATCGCCGTTTGCGCAGTGGCTGCGCGGGATGGAACTGGCCAAGGGCGATCTGATCTGGATCGCCGAGGCGGACGATTCGTGCACGCCGGGCCTGCTGTCGGCCCTCATTCCCTCGCTGGAGGACAGGAATGTCTTCCTCGCCTACGTGAAATCGGTGCCGGTGGGCACGGAGGGGCAGGTCTACGGTGACTACGAGGAGATCTATCTCAACCGGATCAACGACGGACGCTGGTCGCGGCCCTACGTCGCCACCGACCACGAGGAGGCCCAGGAGGGACTGGGGATCGCCAACTGCATTCCCAACGCCAGTAGCCTCGTTTTCCGGCGCCTGGAACCGGAGCCGGACTTCGCCGAGACGCTGAAATCGATGCGGCTTTGCGGCGACTGGTATTTCTACCTGCGTGCGATGCGCGGGGGCCTCGTTGCCTACTGCGAGCAGCCGCTCAACCTGCACCGCCGCCACCCCGAGACGGTGACGAAGTCGACCGAGGGCTCAACGCGATATTTCGACGAGTTCGCGAAGGTCAGGGATTACGTCGGCGGGACCTATACGATCGGAGATGAAACTCGGGCCGCGATCGAGCGGTTCACCACGGAGGATCTCGACCGGTTCGGGGTCCGGGACGTAGCGGTTCGCACGCGCATCCTCGAGCAGGCGGCGATGAAGGGAGCGCGGAAGGAATTGCCGACCGTGCTCGTCGTGGTGTCCGACCTATCGCCCGGTGGCGGCCAGATGTTCGGCATCCGGCTGGCCAACGCCTGGACGAAGCGCGGCGGCCGTGCCGTGCTCTTCAACGTTCGCACCTTCCCGGATCACCCTCAGGTGGTTTCGCAGATCGACGACCGCGTCGCGGTCATCCATGCCGACGAGATGCGGGAAACCTTCGCCGACATGGTGCGCCGCTTCGACATCGACGTGGTGCACTCCTCGATCTGGTGGGCCGATCGCTACGTGCATGACCACGTGGCCGATCTTCCCGGCCTGCCCTGGGTGATCACCATGCACGGCTGCTACGAGACCCATCTCGACAATCCGCAGATCGATCTGACGTTCTCCAACCGCATTGCGCCGATGCTGAAGCGGGTGGACGCGTGGGCCTACCTCGCAGACAAGAACCGCCGCGTCTTCACGCGCTTCGGCCAGCCGAAAAAGATGCTTCAGATACCGAATGGCATCGAAGTGGTGACGGAGCACGAGCCATATTCGCGAGAGCATCTGGGGCTGCGGAACGACGCAATCGTCCTCTGCCTTGCGAGCAGGGCCATCGCGGAGAAGGGGTGGCTCGCGGCGGCGGATATCGTACAGCGATTGAATCAGTCGGGCGCCAAGGTCGATCTGATGCTGCTCGGGGAAGGTCCGGCGGCCGACGAACTGCGGGAGAAGGCTCTGCCTCATGTCTACCTCTACGGACACGTTTCCGATCCCCAGCGCTACATGCAGGCAGCGGACATCGGCATATTGCCGAGCTCCTTCATCGGCGAGTCGATGCCCCTCGTGCTCCTTGAGATGATGGCGAACGGTCTTCCCATCGTTGCGACGGACGTCGGCGAGGTTCCTCGGATGATCGGGGAAGGCGCGTCTTCAGCAGGCACGATCGTGCCGCTTCGGAATGGAAATCTTGACATTCCCGGATTCCAAAACGCAATTCGTGCGCTTATGGAACGGGAGCGTAGACTCGCGGTTGGGTCAAATGCCAGAAGTCGTTTCGAAAAGAGCTATACACTGGACAAGATGATCGAGCTGTACGCGGAACTGTATGCTGACGTTGCGGAGTGGACCGAGGCCGAGCCTAGGCCCGAAGGACTTGACCGTGCGGCCCTACCGTAACCGGCGTTTCACATGAAATACGACTATATTTTCATACTGACCTACGGTCGATCCGGTTCCACGCTGCTGCAAGGAATACTCAATTCGATCGAAGGCGTTCAGTTGCGTGGCGAAAACAACGGCGCGTTGTTCGGGCTCATCAGAACCTATAAGGCCACGCAAGGCGCGAAGCATGGCTTCGGCAAGAATAGCGACCAACCGTCGAATCCCTGGTACGGAGCGGCGGACATACGCGTCGACGCATTCGGAAAGGCACTGGCGAAGGCTTTCGTCGAGCACGTGCTGCGGCCCGACGATGGCACGAGGACGACGGGTTTCAAGGAGATCCGCTATTATCCACCGATGCTTTCCGACTCGGCTTTCGAAGAATGCGTGTTCTTCATGAGGCACTACTTCCCGAAGGCGGCCCTGATCGTGAATACTCGCGAGATCGAGGCGGTCGTGAGAAGCAGCAAGATCGCCAGGCACGGGGTTCGCGAAGAGTCGATCCGCGCCTCGGATGCAAGGCTGCGGGCGTTTGCCGAACGCGGCCATCGCGACGTCTTCCATGTCCACTATGACGACTACGTTCATGCGCCCGAACGGCTGGAAAGCCTCTTCGATTTCCTGGGCGCCCCATTCGACGTCGAGCAGTTGAAGGCAGTGATGGGGATCACGCATTCGACGGTTGCGATGCCGCCCCGCGTGTCAGAACAAAAACTCGTCACTCCCGGAGATATCCAAAAATGACGGTTCTCGAGATCGCCGACAACGATTTTCTTTACCAGTACATCGCCAAACGGCGGGGACCGGAGGAGGGAAAGGAAGCCTATCTGCGGGGTGGCAAGAGCGATGCCGGATTGGTCGCGGCCGCGGCCAAGAGGCTGACCAAGCGCGACAAACTCAAGGTGCTCGAATTCGCCTCGGGTTACGGGCGCGTCACCCGATACCTCGTCGACATGATGCCGGGGTGCAGCATCACCGCGTCCGACATTCACCCCGAAGCCTGCGACTTCATCCGTGATCGAATCGGCATCCAGGCACTGCGGTCGTCGACGAGCCCGGCGGAGCTGTCCGTGGGGAGCGGTTACGACTTCATCTGTGTCCTCTCGCTGTTTTCGCATCTGCCGAACCGAACCTTCGTCGAGTGGCTGACGACCCTCTATGGCCTGCTTGCGCCTGGTGGGGTGCTGATGTTCACGACGCATGGCGAAGTCTCGAAAAGGCTGTTCGTAGGCATCGATCTGGAAAAGGAGGAGAAGGGACCCGGATGGACCTATCTTCGCCGATCGGACCAGACAGATCTCGATCTGAACGACTACGGCACGATGCTCGTCACACCCCGCTATGTTCTGGACGCGATTGAAAAGTGCCAGGGCGGTTTGCTCAAGTCCTTCGTATCCGGCACCTGGTTCGGCCATCAGGACGAATGGGCGGTCGAGAGACCCGCACCGAAGTGATTCCGTTGTCGCCGCCGGTCTTCTGGCGAGATCGATAGACCGGAACCGCCAGGATTTTCGGGCACATCGCGGCGCGGGCCCTGAGCCCGGCTCACCGCCGCGACGCCTCGGGCAGGAATCGCTCAACGAGCTGCGCCATCAGGGCGTCGCGGTCGCGGGCGGTTTTCTCGCCCATGACGACGGCAACCAGGCGCTTGCCGTCGCGGCTGACGGAGGTCGCGAGGTTGAAGCCGGAAGCGCGCGTGTAGCCGGTCTTGATGCCGTCGGCGCCTGCGACCATGTCGAGCACCTTGTTGTGGCCCTTAATCGTCCTGCCGCGGAATGCGAAGCCGCGCTGGCCGAAATAGCCGTACATGGAAGGGAAGTGCTGGCGCAGCGCGATGCCGAGGATCGCCATGTCCCGGGCGGTCGTGCGCTGCTCGCCGTCCGGAAGGCCGGAGGCGTTGCGGAACACGGTGTGGTTCATGCCGAGCTGCCGCGCCTTGGCGGTCATCATGCCCGCGAACCGGTCCTCGCTTCCGCCGAGATACTCGGCGACGGCGGTGGCGACGTCGTTGGCCGATTTGGTGGCCAGCGCCCGGATCGCCGTGTCGGCGTCCACCGACTGACCGGCCTTGAAATAGAGCTTCGTGGGCGGCCGCGATGCCGCGTAGGCCGACACCGGGATCTGCGTCGAAGGCGTGACCCGCCCCTGCTGCATCGCCTCGAACAGCATGTAGAGCGTCATCATCTTGGTCAGCGAGGCGGGAATGCGCGGGGCGTCTGCGTCGACGGCGTGCAGGGTGCGGCCGCTGTTGGCGTCGATGACGATCGCGGCGTATTTCGAGGACGTCGAGGTGGGCACGGGAGCGGAGGATGGGCGCAACACCTCCGACGTCGAGCAGGCGGCGAGTCCCGCGGCCACGAGCATGACAAGGCCCGAGCGCAGGAACCGGCAAAGCCGGTCCGTCGCCTTCGCACCCCCGCGATGCCAAATGTTGCCCGCGGACGATCCGACAAATGCTATCGACGACATGGAGGCCGCACACCCACCCTTGTTTTCCCCGGGCCGCATCTGGAACACGGCCGCCTGTTTTCAAGCCTATTCGACAGGAATTCGATTGCAACCGCCGCATTAGCGTTCCCTGAAAACTTCCGCCCCGGGCGGGGAGGTTCGAAGGGCTACGGACGACGATCACGTCGCGTCCTTGCGCGGCGCGGCGTCTTGTTGCACATGGCGGCGATGTCGCTCCCGGATCGTCCACCGCTTTCGATCGATCATCTCGTCCTCCCGACGCAATCGCTCGCGACCGCGCGGGCGCGGCTGGAGGCGCTCGGCTTCACCGTCGCGCCGGAAGGAGTCCATCCGTTCGGCACGCGCAATGCCTGCGTCTATTTCGCGGACGGCACGTTTCTGGAGCCGCTGGAGCGGGGCGACGCGGCCCTTCGCGCCGACGCCGAGCGCGACGGCAACGTCTTCGTAACGCGCGACTCGCTGTTTCGGGAGCGCATCGGGCCGGAAGGCTTTTCGGCTCTGGTCTTCGCGACCGGGGATGCTGCGGCGGACCACCGACGGTTCCGTGATGCGGGGCTGTCGGCGGGCGACGTGCTGTTCTTCTCGCGGCCTTTCGTGGATGCGGAGGGCAGGAGCGACGTGGCCTCCTTCAGGCTTGCCTTCGCCGCGGCCGAAGAGGCCACCTCCTTCTTCTTCGCCTGCGAGCGCGTGAACGCGCCGTCGGTCGATCGTTCCCGCCTCCAAAGTCACCGGAACGGCGTCGTCCGGATCGCCGCCGTAACGATCGCGGCGACCGATCCCGCCTCCACTGTGGCTCTCGTCGCAGCCATCAGCGGTGCCGGTGCGGTCGAGGGTTCGGCGGGCGTTCGCCTCGACCTGCCCAATGCGAGGATCAATGTCGTCGCGAGTGCAAGGGAAGAGGCCGAATGCGGCCCGGGGGACTTCACCTTCGAAAGCGTGACATTTGCGGTTCGCGACCTTGCAGACACCCGAGCGCTGCTCGAGGATCGCGGGACCGTGTGGCAGAAGCGGAACGGCGGCCTTGCCGTGCAAAAAACGGCCGGGCAGGGCGCCGAATTCATTTTCGAGGAAAGCGTATGACGTCTCCGAACAGGCTCGTGGCCGTGGGCAGCGCGGCATTCGGGAACGACCGGCCGCTGACGCTGATCGCCGGGCCGTGCCAGCTCGAATCGCGCCAGCACGCCTTCGACATGGCCGGTGCGCTCAAGGAGATCACCGAAAGGCTGGGGATCGGCTTCGTCTACAAGACGAGCTTCGACAAGGCGAACCGGACATCGCTTTCGGGACGGCGCGGCGCCGGCCTCGACGCGGCACTGCCCATCTTTTCCGACATCCGCTCTGAACTTGCGCTTCCCGTTCTGACCGACGTCCACACCGAGGAGCAGTGCGCCGTGGTCGCCGAGGTCGTGGACATCCTCCAGATCCCGGCGTTCCTGTGCCGGCAGACCGATCTGCTCGTGGCCGCCGCCAGGACTGGTAAGGTCGTAAACGTGAAGAAGGGGCAGTTCCTCGCTCCATGGGACATGAAGAACGTCGTCGTGAAGATCACCGATTCCGGCAATCCGAACGTGCTCGTCACCGAACGCGGCGTTTCCTTCGGATACAACACGCTGGTTTCCGACATGCGCGCCCTGCCGGTGATGGCCGAGATCGGCGCGCCGGTGATCTTCGACGCGACCCACTCCGTCCAGCAGCCGGGCGGGCAGGGCGGTTCGTCGGGCGGCGAGCGGCGGTTCGTCGAGACCCTGGCACGGGCGGCGGTCGCGGTCGGCGTGGCGGGCGTCTTCATCGAGACCCACCAGGATCCCGACAACGCGCCCTCGGACGGTCCGAACATGGTGCCGCTCGCCGATATGCCGGCCTTGCTGGAGAGGCTCATGGCCTTCGACCGGCTCTCCAAGCGAAGCGATCGGCCGTAAGCAGAGGGAATCCGGAAGAACGCTTTCCTATGGACTAGGTGGAACCTTCGCGTCGCGCGCCTCATTAATCCGCCGACAATCCCGCACACAGGAGCGACGGACATGACGACGCCTTCCGGCCATACGACTGCGATCACCGCCTCGAAGGTGCTGGGCACCAACGTCTACAACACCGCGGGCCAGAAAATCGGCGAGATCAAGGACATCGTGCTCGACAAGATGTCCAACCGGATCATGTTCGCCGTCATCGGGTTCGGCGGATTTCTCACGATCGGCGAGAAGTATCACGCAATTCCCTGGTCCTCGCTCGACTACGAGGCGTCGGAGGGCGGTTATGTCGTGCCGTTTTCGCGGCAGCAGCTGGAGACCGCGCCGTCCTATTCGATCAGCGATCTGACTGCCAGCGACGGGACCGCCGCACGCAACGAATCCTACGACTACTACAAGGTCGAACCCTACTGGTGATCGGCGCGAGCCGGGACAGCCGAGGCGGAGGCGCAGGGATGCGCCTCCGCCTTTTTTTCATGGCCTTAACGGGCGTCAGGCAAGATCAGGACCGCCTGCTGCTGCGGCGTGACGGGGTCGCAGGACGTGAGCAGTGCCGCGGCGAAGAAGAACAGGCAGACGATGCCCGCGAGATCGGTCATGGCGAAACTCCCTTCCGTCTCGCCCCACGCGCCTGCAGAGATTAGCTGAATCGCGCCGCAAGGACAGCGTCCGAGAATAAACATTCTAAACCGAAGGTTTCGACATGTGAATCGTTTGGAGGTAATTTCCCGCGACCCCTGCGAGGACCACCGATGCGCGATTCCGCTTTCCCGATCTTCGATCTGTCGCGTTTCGAGGCGGCGGAGATGGCGGAAAAGGCACGGCTCGGCGCAGCGGTCGACGCAATCTGCCGGTCGACGGGGTTTCTGGCCGTCGGCGGACACGGCGTACCGCAGGAGGTGATCGACCGCGCCTGGTTCGCCGCGCGTGATTTCTTCGATCTTCCGGCCGAACGGAAGCAGAAGGCGCGGGCTCCCTATCCCGGTTATCCGTACGGCTACCTCGGCCCGAACTCGGAAGCGCTGGCCCAGTCGAAGGGGGAGGATACGCCTCCCGATCTCAAGGAGAGCTTCAACGGCGGCCCGCTCGAAGTGCCAGATGGGCTGGACGATCCGGAGGCACTGGCGTTCTGCTACGCGCCGACGATCTGGCCGGAAGCGCCCGTCGGGTTCCGCAATGCCTGGGAGGCGTACTACCGGGCGATGGAGGATCTGGCGGCGCGCATCATGCGGGTCTTCGCCGTCGCGCTAAAGCTCGACGAGGATTTCTTCACGCCGACCATCGACAAGCCGATCAGCGCCCTGCGGGCATTGAACTACCCGCATCAGCCGGTTCCGCCGATGCCGGGGCAGCTGCGGGCCGGCGCCCATACGGACTACGGCAGCCTCACCATCCTCTTGCCGCAGGCCGGGTCCGGCGGGCTCGAGATCTTCACGCCCGAGAAAGCCTGGCGTCCGGTGCCCCCAATTCCGGGCGCATTCGTCATCAACATCGGAGACCTGATGGCGCTGTGGACGAACGACCGCTGGGTCTCGACGCTCCACCGGGTCGTGAACCCGGAGCCGGCGGCGGGAGTGTCCACCCGCCGTCAGTCCTTCGCCTTCTTCCACCAGCCGAACTGGCATCAGGAGATTGCGTGCATCCCGTCCTGCCTGGCGCCCGGCGAACAGCCGAAACACGCGCCGGTCAGATCGGGCCCGTATCTGATGGGAAAGTTCCGCTCCACGGTGAAAGCCGCCTGAGCGACTTCCCCCAACCGCAGGCGTGTCGCGGGAGGGGACGCGGGCATGGAATCTTTGATGGAAGTGGCGGCGGCGACCCGACGGGCCGCGATCGCCGCCGAATCACTCGGTGGCGGCGGGCGTCGCCTCGAGCTTGTCGCGCGCCGTAGTATAGGCCACGCGCTGCTCGCGGTAGCGGTCGCGCAGCGCGTCGAGCTCGGCCCGCAGTGCGGTCAGCCTGGTCTGGTCGCCTGCGGCTTCCGCCTTGGCGATCTCGTCCTGCTTGTCTCTCAAGGCCTGGTCGGCCTCGCTGTAGGCGCGGCGCAGTTCGCGCACCTCGGCAAGCGCGGCTTCCCGCGTCGCGTCGGTCTGATCGGCCTTCTTCAGCACCGGCACGGCCGGCTCTGCCGCCACGGGGGCAGCGGCGGGCGCCTCCTTGATCACGGCGTCGGTCGAAACGGCTTCGGTGCCCGACGCTTTCTGCTGCGCGTCGTCGTCCGAACAACCGGCGAGCGTCAGCCCCGCGAACACGGCAAGAAGGATGAGTTGTCGCGTCAATGTCTGGCTCCTGGCTGATGGGGAAAAAGGCTGGATATGGCCGCTTCCTGTCAGAAAAATGACGACTTCCCAAAATCTTGCCCGTAGCGGCGGTTCCGGCGAGCGGCGCGCCCGGGCGGCGCGCTTGTCGCGGTCCTTACGCGGGGAAATCGGACAACCTGCCGCCAGGCGATCTTGATCGGATTGCCTTTTCTCCGGCGTCCGCTAAGAGAGGCGCGACCTTTCGGGACAGCAAAGAGGGACGCTTCATGACCGCCATCGTCGACATCATCGGCCGCGAGATTCTCGACAGCCGCGGCAACCCTACCGTGGAGGTCGACGTGGTGCTCGAGGACGGGTCCATGGGCCGCGCCGCGGTTCCTTCGGGCGCCTCGACCGGCGCGCACGAGGCGGTGGAACTGCGCGACGGCGGTCCGCGCTATCTCGGCAAGGGCGTCGAGCGCGCCGTGGAGGCCGTCAACGGCGAGATCTTCGAGGCGATCGGCGGCATGGAGGCCGAGAACCAGATCCATATCGACCGCACGATGATCGAGCTCGACGGCACGCAAAACAAGAGCCGGCTCGGCGCCAACGCCATCCTCGGCGTCTCCCTCGCGGTGGCCAAGGCTGCGGCGGAAGCCGCGGGCCTGCCGCTCTACCGCTACGTCGGTGGCGCGGGCGCGCACGTCCTTCCCGTTCCGATGATGAACATCATCAACGGCGGCGCGCATGCCGACAATCCGATCGACTTCCAGGAATTCATGATCATGCCGGTCGGTGCGCCGACGCTGCGCGACGCCGTGCGCTGGGGCTCGGAGATATTCCACACGCTGAAGAAAGGCCTGAAGGACGCCGGCCACAATACGAACGTCGGCGACGAGGGCGGTTTTGCACCGAACCTGAAGAACGCCAATGCGGCGCTCGACTTCATCATGGGCTCAATCGAGAAGGCCGGCTACAAGCCGGGCGAGGAGGTGGCGATCGGGCTGGACTGCGCCGCCACCGAGTTCTTCAAGGACGGCAACTACGTCTACGAGGGCGAGAAGAAGACCCGCGATGCGAAGACCCAGGCGAAGTATCTCGCGAAACTCGTGGCCGACTATCCGATCATCTCGATCGAGGACGGCATGGCCGAGGACGACTGGGAGGGCTGGAAGATCCTGACCGACATCGCCGGCCAGAAGTGCCAGCTCGTCGGCGACGACCTGTTCGTCACCAATTCGGCGCGGCTGCGCGACGGCATCCGCATGGGCGTGGCCAACTCCATCCTGGTCAAGGTCAACCAGATCGGCAGCCTGACCGAGACGCTGGACGCGGTCGATACCGCACACCGCGCCGCCTACACGGCGGTCATGTCGCACCGCTCGGGCGAGACGGAGGATTCCACCATCGCCGACCTCGCTGTCGCGACCAATTGCGGGCAGATCAAGACCGGGTCGCTGGCGCGGTCCGACCGGCTTGCCAAATACAACCAGCTCATCCGCATCGAGGAAGAGCTCGGCAGGCAGGCGCATTATGCCGGCAAGAGCATTCTGAAGGGCTGATCGCGTAACCGCCCGTTAAGCACGATCGAGCAATAAGGGGGCAAAGGATTTGCGCCCTCCATGTGGACCCGTCAGCACAAGAAGCGAAACACCGGCCGTCTGATCGTCCCGGCGCTGACGGCGCTGTTCCTCAGCTATTTCGGCTATCATGCCTTCCATGGCGAGTTCGGCATCTACGCCAAGTACAGGCTGGAGGAACGCACGGCGGAGCTGACCTCCACGCTGGCGGTGAAGCGGGACCAGCGCGAGGAACTCGAGGCGCGGATCGCGCTGCTGCGCGACGGCACGCTGGAGAAGGACATGCTGGACGAGCAGGCGCGACGCGCCCTCAACATGTCGGCCCCGGACGAGGTGACGATCATGCGCGCCTTCGCCAATTCGAATTAACCGAATACCAGTTAATATCGCATTTTCCGTGCGATCATAAGCGCTTAGCTGCATGACAGCCATGCGCTTTTCCGCGTGGCTGAAAGCGTAAAGCCGTGTTAGCCTTCCTTCCATCCTGGGGAGGAGCGCCAAAAGCCTTTCTCCCCGTCGTCCGCAAGAAGACAGGACCAGGGAGTGACGAATGAAGGCCGCGACGAAGAAGACGTCCGCGAAACCGAAGGCCGCTGCCGATAGCGCCGCAGCGTTGAAGGCACCCGAACCTGCAGAGTTTGACAAGGACCAGGAACTCGCCGCGTATCGCGGCATGCTTCTGATCCGGCGATTCGAGGAGAAGGCCGGGCAACTCTACGGCATGGGATTCATCGGCGGCTTCTGCCACCTCTACATCGGCCAGGAAGCCGTCGTCACCGGCCTCAGGCTGGCGATGAAGGACGGCGACCAGATGATCACCGCCTATCGCGACCACGGACACATGCTCGCCATGGAGATGGAGCCGCGCGGCGTGATGGCGGAACTGACCGGCCGGCGGGGAGGCTATTCCCGCGGCAAGGGCGGCTCCATGCACATGTTCTCCAAGGAGAAGAATTTTTACGGCGGCCACGGCATCGTCGGCGCGCAGGTGCCGCTGGGCACGGGGCTGGCCTTCGCCAACCGCTACCGCGAGAACGACAATGTCTCGTTGACATTCTTCGGGGACGGCGCGGCCAACCAGGGCCAGGTCTACGAGAGCTTCAACATGGCCTCGCTGTGGAAGCTGCCGGTGGTCTACGTCATCGAGAACAACCGCTACGCCATGGGCACCTCGGTCACGCGCTCCTCGGCGGAGACGGATTTCTCCCACCGCGGCCTCTCCTTCAAGATCCCCGGCGTGCAGATCGACGGCATGGACGTGCGCGCCGTGAAGGCGGCGGGCGAGATGGCGATCGACTGGTGCCGGTCCGGCAAGGGGCCGATCATCCTGGAGATGCAGACCTACCGCTATCGCGGACACTCCATGTCCGACCCGGCGAAATACCGTTCCAAGGATGAAGTGCAGAAGATGCGATCCGAACACGACCCGATCGAGCAGGTGAAGGCACGCCTGATCGACAAGAAATGGGCGAGCGAGGACGAGCTGAAGGCGATCGACAAGGAGGTGCGTGACATCGTGGCCGATGCGGCCGAATTCGCGCAGAACGACGCCGAGCCCGACGTGTCCGAACTCTATACCGACATTCTGCGCTGAGGGAGACGGACATGCCTGTGGAAATTCTCATGCCCGCCCTCTCGCCGACCATGGAAGAGGGCAACCTGTCAAAATGGCTGAAGAAGGAAGGTGACGCGGTCGCGGCCGGCGACGTCATCGCCGAGATCGAGACCGACAAGGCGACGATGGAGGTCGAGGCGGTCGATGAAGGCACGCTCGGCAAGATCCTCGTCGCGGAGGGGACCGAAGGTGTGAAGGTCAACACGCCGATCGCCGTGCTCTTGCAGGAAGGCGAGAGCTCCGACGACATCGGTTCGGCAAAGCCCGCGGCCTCGCCGAAGCCGGAAGCGTCCGACAAGTCCGATGCCGACACGCCGAAGGAAACAGCCAAGGACGCCGGTGGCAAGGCGCGCCAGGCATCAGACGAGCCGAGCGCGCAGAAGGAGGCGGCCAAGGCGCCGGCCGCGCCCAAGACGGAAGCCGCGGCCGATCCCGACATCCCGTCGGGCACCGAAATGGTGCCGACCTCGGTGCGCGAGGCCCTGCGCGACGCCATGGCGGAAGAAATGCGCCGCGACGCCGACGTTTTCATCATGGGCGAGGAGGTGGCCGAGTACCAGGGCGCCTACAAGATCACGCAGGGTCTCTTGCAGGAATTCGGCGCCAAGCGCGTCGTCGATACCCCGATCACCGAGCACGGCTTTGCCGGCGTCGGCGTGGGCGCTGCCATGGCCGGCCTGAGGCCGATCGTGGAGTTCATGACCTTCAACTTCGCCATGCAGGCGATCGACCAGATCATCAACTCCGCAGCCAAGACGCTGTACATGTCAGGCGGCCAGATGGGCGCGCCGATCGTCTTCCGCGGGCCCAACGGCGCGGCGGCGCGCGTGGCGGCCCAGCACAGCCAGGACTACGCTGCCTGGTACAGCCACGTTCCGGGCCTCAAGGTCGTGCAGCCATACACGGCCGCCGACGCAAAGGGCCTGCTGAAAGCTGCGATCCGCGACCCGAACCCGGTGATCTTCCTCGAGAACGAGATCCTCTACGGCCAGACCTTCGACGTTCCGAAGCTGGACGACTTCGTGCTGCCGATCGGCAAGGCGCGGGTGCACCGGCGCGGCAAGGATGCAACGATCGTCTCCTTCGGCATCGGCATGACCTATGCGGTGAAGGCGGCCGAGGAACTCGCCGGTCAGGGGATCGATGCGGAGGTCATCGACCTTCGCACCATCCGACCGATGGACATGCAGACGGTGCTTCGCTCGGTGAAGAAGACCAATCGCTGCGTGACCGTCGAAGAGGGCTATCCGCAATCCTCCGTCGGCGCCCATATCGCCTCGGAAATCATGGTTCATGCCTTCGACTATCTCGATGCGCCGGTGATGCGCGTGACGGGCAAGGATGTACCCATGCCCTATGCGGCAAACCTCGAAAAGCTGGCGCTGCCGAATGTGGATGAAGTGATCGCGGCTGTGAATGCCGTGACCTATCGGTCTTAGGGAGAACCGGGATGCCAATCGATATTACCATGCCGGCTCTCTCTCCGACGATGGAAGAGGGCAAACTCGCCAAATGGCATGTCAAGGAAG
>CATMOC010000006.1 GCA_950071955.1 uncultured Mesorhizobium sp.
AGGGACCGTCCGGCATCCGCACGATCGCGCGCGGGGAACCGCCGCGCTTCGAGGCGAGCCGGCGCAGGCTGGTGTGGGACGCTTCGGGCGCCGTGGCGTATGCGTTCTCGGCCGAAGATCCCGAGAGCCTGCGCGGGCCGCAATTCGAAGCCGCGTGGTGCGACGAACTCGCCAAGTGGAAGCACATGGAGGCGACCTTCGACATGCTGCAGTTCGGCCTGCGGCTGGGAGAGCGGCCGCTGCAGCTGATCACCACGACGCCGAGGCCGGCGCCGCTGGTGCGCCGTCTGATGGCCGATCCGCGCTTCTGGCAGACGCGCATGACGACGCGCGACAATGCGGAGAATCTTGCCGCCGGCTTCATCGCAGCGGTCGAGGCGCGGTATGCCGGCACGCGGCTCGGGCGCCAGGAACTGGAGGGCGAGCTGATCGCCGACCGCGAGGACGCGCTGTGGTCGCGGCGCATGGTCGAGGCGGCGTTCGCGCCGGAGTTTTCCGGCGAACCGCAGCGGGTGGTGGTGGCGGTCGACCCGCCGGCGGGCTCGCGCCGGACGTCGGACGCCTGCGGCATCGTGGTCGCCGGGTCGCTGGGCGACGGACGAGCCGTCGTCCTTTTCGACGGGACGGTGCGCCAGGCAAAGCCCGCCGAATGGGCGGGGCAGGCGGTGCGGCTGTTCCACGAATTCGAGGCGGACACGATCGTGGCGGAGGTCAACCAGGGCGGCGAGATGGTCGCCGCGGTGATCCGCTCGGTGGACGCTTCCGTGCCGGTCAAGAGCGTGCGGGCGAGCCGGGGAAAATGGCTGCGCGCCGAGCCGGTGGCGGCACTCTACGAACAGGGCCGCGTGCGGCACGCTGCGCGGTTTGCCACGCTGGAGGACGAGATGTGCGATTTCGGCCCGGATGGGCTGTCGGATGGACGCTCGCCCGACCGCATGGATGCGCTGGTCTGGGCCCTGACGGAGCTCCTGCTGCGCGGGACGGCTGAGCCGCGGGTGCGGGGCGTCTAGGCAAAGAACCCACCCGGACCTGCGGTCCGACCTTCCCGCGAGGGGGAGGTGAAAGACCCGCCGCCACGACATCAATCGAGGATGGACGAGATGACATGGAATTGGCCGTGGGCGAGGAGCCCGGAGGCAATGGCGGCGCATGGCCGCGCGGCGGAGCGCAAGGATGCCGGCGGCATGGGCTTCGTCGCCCTGCACCTGCAGGCGGAAGCGAACTGGACGCGGCGGGATTTTTCGGGGCTGGCGCGTGAGGGTTACATGCGCAATCCGGTCGCGCACCGCTGCGTGCGGCTGATCACGGAGGCCGCGGCCGTGGTGCCGCTGCTCGCCTTCGAGGGCGGGGAAGAGCGCGCCGGCCATCCGGCCCTGGCGCTGCTCGACCGGCCGAACCCGCGCCAGGCCGGCGGGGCCTTCCTGGAGGCGCTCTACGGGCACCTCATGCTGTCGGGCAACGCCTATGTCGAACTGGTGACGACCGCGGGGGGCGGGCGGGAACTGCATCTCCTGCGGCCCGACAGGGTGAGCGTCGCCTGCGACGGGCAGGGCTGGCCGGTCGCGCTGGAGTATCGCGGGGGCACTGGCAAGCGGCGGGTCGCCCTCGGGGCGGGCGGGAGCGCGCTGCACCTTTCGCTGTTCCACCCGCTCGACGACCACTACGGTTTCGCGCCGCTGGAGGCGGCCCTCATGGCGCTCGACACGCACAATGCCGCCGGGCGCTGGAACAAGGCACTGCTCGACAATTCGGCCCGGCCTTCCGGCGCGCTGGTCTATGCGCCCAAGGACGGCGCCAACCTGACGGAGGAACAGTTCGACCGGCTCAAGGCCGAGCTGGAGCAGGGTTACACCGGCGTGACGCGGGCCGGGCGACCGCTGCTGCTGGAAGGCGGGCTCGATTGGAAGGCGATGGGCCTGACGCCCAAGGACATGGATTTTGTCGAGGCGCGCAACGGGGCGGCGCGCGACATCGCGCTCGCCTTCGGCGTGCCGCCGATGCTGCTCGGCATCCCGGGCGACAACACCTATGCCAACTACGCCGAGGCGAACCGCGCCTTCTACAGGCTGACCGTACTGCCGATGATCGGCCGCACCGCGGGCGAACTCTCCGGCTTCCTCGGCGATGCCTTCGGCGCGCCGCTGCGGCTCTGGTACGACGCGGATTCCATCGAGGGCCTGTCGGTCGAGCGCGAGGCGCTGTGGCGGCGGGTCAACGCGGCGGGATTTTTGAGCGAGGACGAGAAGCGGGGAGCGGTGGGGTATGGCAGGAGGGAGTAGGGAGTTTGATGGCCTGGGGCCTTGAGCAACGTTGAGACCCTTGAGGCCAATGCCTCAGCGAGCGCGAGCACAGCGGCACTGTCCGAGAACAACGCAGAGAGCGCGAAGGAGGATGCCGAGCAGGGATTCGCGGACTTCCACGCAGGACTTGACGGCGTTCCAAGCCTCAGTGGCGAGAACACTCGGCCGGAAGTGCACGCCTCCGGTTCATTCCCTGTGACACCTGAGGCTACCCCCACGGAAGATTACCAAACAAGCAACAAGAAATACGTAGAAGAGGAGATTTGGCTTCAATGGCATACACTGACGAAGAAGCACAAGATGCCGTAGGCACCATTCTGACCGATACCGCCAATATCAAGTTCACTTACGACGATGCTACCCCCGAGATTTCGGCGGACTTGAGCACGTCCGCTCAGGCATCGCTCGCGTCGGCTGACAGCGCTCTACAGAACGGAGACCACTGGACACTTTCTGGTGGCGACCTGTCCTACGAAGTTGGAGACATCTATGTAGGGGACAGTGGTAATACCAGCGGTACCTCCCGGGCCGGGTTCAACGGGTCGAGGGCTGCTGTTGGATATAACGGAAGTGGAGCGTACAAGTATGGATACTTGGCCGGCGGTCCCGGCAAGAGTGCTCGTCTCATCACAGATGGAGACCAAACGAGGCTCGATATCCTAAGCAATGGTGAGATGGTATTTAGCACCGGAGCGGGGAATGACGAGCGTATGCGGATTGCGGCCTCAGATGGGGCGGTATCTATCGCGGAGTCCCTGTCGGTCGGAGGTCAGGCTCTTGGTTCTGCGGCGTTCGCTGACGTGGGGACCGCTCAGGACGACCTCAAGGCACTGAACAGCACAGGTGCTTTCTTGTTCGACCTCACGGCTAATCCCGCTGAAACCATCCCAAATCCTTGGGAAGGGGGAGCAGGAGGCGCGTACTCGAACTGGAGCATCAAGAAATACTCGAATGGAAACCATGTCGGTAACTCTTGGTGGGCCGCTGCAATCTCAAACGAGGTTGTCGGCTCTGGCGGTACGTCCACGAGTAGCCTTGATGGCGCTCTGTGGCTCAACTGCTGGAAGGATGGATGGCGTGACGGCCATACTCCCGGTAACGGTGTTAAGGGTCCGATCACCACTCTCATGGTTGTCGCCAACAACAACGAGTGGGATGACACCGGTGCTATCGTCACAAGCGCGGCGCGGACCTACGGCACGGAAGCCCTTACGAACACGAACGGCTCTCTTATGCAATACGAGGGTGGAAGTGTCGTCTGGAACTCTGCGGGAGACACTGTGCTGCGGGAACTCCACGTTCTCATCGGGTGGGATCACAACCCGCAACATGCGACGTTTCAAGCACTCCACCCCGGCGAGAACAGCGGCATCACTGTTGAGCCTAACACGGGGTCATCCTTTGCTGCCTATGTGGCTCAGGACGGAGGAGTTTTCGGTACTGGACGAGGTTTCAAGTACCTTCTCGTCCACGCCACGCACCGCAATGCTTCCACCATTCAGGTCCACCTGACTGGCACAGAACACGCGGATGGAAACGGGCTTCTTAGAGCCGGGGCGGGCACTGCCGCGCACCCCTCACTGTCCACTTACACTGACCCCGAGACGGGTTTCTATAGTGGCGGTAACGGTGTCATGAACTTCGCCACGAATGGTACGAGGACCATGGTCCTAGGCAACGGTCTCCGTCTAGGAAACCCGGCTGGCGGCGACATGGGCGTCGGCACCCTCAATGCTGCTGCGGCGATCTACGTCTGGGGAAGCAAGGTCGTTGACGACCGGCGAACCGGCTGGACTACGGCAACCGGCACGGCGACGAGGACTAGCTTTGCCACCAACACCGTGACGCTACCCCAACTGGCAGAACGTGTGAAGGCTCTCATTGACGACCTCCACGCTGACGCTGGTCACGGCCTTATCGGAAGCTGATAGGGCCACACTCTTGCTCCTCTCGCAATTCGGCGGGAGGGGCATCCCTTCGAACTAAACACACACAGGAAAGGAACACACATATGAAGATCAATTTCTCTCAGACTGTCATGGCCCCTAACGGCGAGGAACTCGACGTGAACCTTGGCCAGATTTCGGTGATGGCACTCAACGCACCCGAGAAGGAACCTCTTGGGCTGGACGAAAGCATTCGACGCGGCTCCCTTGCTCTCAAGGTAAAGGACGGCGGCGAGATTGAGATTAAGCCTGAGGATGCGGCGATGATCCGCAAGAACCTCCCCAAGGCATGGGCACCGTTCATCGTCGCTCAGGCAGCACAGATGCTGGACGGATAATCCCCATTGATAGACGACAAGAGCCTGACACAGGAACTCTTGGTCACGCTGGGCAGGATCGACGGTCAGAACAATCTGATCCTCTACCGCCTAGACAGACAGGTAGAATGGCAGGACGAGATTACCAAAGAGGTATCTGAGACCAAGGAGCGCGTGACGAAAGTCGAACGCCGCCTTAACTGGTACCCTGCCTACGCGGCTGGGGCTGCGGCTACAGTCGGCGCGGCTGTCTACGCCCTCAAGGGCTGGATCGCGGGGTTCCTCCCCAATGGCTAAGAGAACCACTGAACAAACTCTCGATGGGCTGTTTGATGCCTTCGTCGAGCATTTCGGGAGTGTCCGATTGATTGGGTGCGGGGCGGCCGTGGCGGGTCATCAGCGGATCACGGCCGGCAAGCGTTCCGGGAAGAGTACAGCGAACTGAGGGTAGTCTGCACGCCATTCGATGGCCGGCTTCCAGTGGACGCCGACATTGCGCAAGGCGAGGAAGATCAGCTTGAGAGTGGAGCAGAGGCGCCGCGACGCAACCAGGAAATATCGAGATGAGTGACCTCTCCCAGGCCGCGTGGCTGTGGGCGGCGAAGGGCGTGGGCGCGGTGGCGGGATCGGCGATCTCGCTGGTCTACGTCCTGCCGCGCGACCGCCGCGAGGCGGCGATCCGCTTCGCCGTCGGCACCGCCTGCGGCCTCGTCTTCGGCGGCGTGGCCGGGCTGAAGATCGCGACCGAACTCGGCATCGACGAGGAGATCGGCGCGGCCGAGACCATGCTGATGGGATCGGCGGCCGCGAGCCTCTGCGCCTGGTGGGCGCTGGGCTACGCGATGCGGGCGTTCCGGAAGGATGGGCGGGGCACCTCCGCCGATGACGAACGCGTGACGAAATAGCGGCGTCCGGTAGGGTGCCGGGATCGACGCCGGTGCTGGAACGCGCCTGCCGATGGCGGATCCTCGGGATAGGCCAAGGATGACGCCGCGCGGCGAATATGACGCCTCGTCAGGGTTCTAGTTCGGGTCCACGGACGGCGGGCTGCTGGAAGCACCCCCTTACCGTCTCGCCTCGCGAGCCACCGTTCCGGGGCGAGCCGCTTGTCTCGCGCGTCCTTCGGACACCCCCGATGGGGGGCGAGGAAGGGCGGTGCCGACCGCTCGGCGGCTTGGCCCACGCACAACTATCGCAACCGGAGCAAGATCATGACGAACGGGACCACTGGTTCCTGGGCGCGGAAGCGCGCGCCTGGGGGGCTGCGGCGAATGGCGTATGCCGGGGACGACCGGGTGGCGGGGAATCGCGGCGCCGGCGGGCTGCCGGTGGGGAGTGCCCGGCTCGCGGCCGGGGAGGGACGCTTTTCCGGTTATGCGAGCCTCTTCGGCGTCGCCGATCTCAGCCGCGACCGGGTGGAGCGCGGCGCTTTCGCGCGGTCGCTGCGGGACAAGGGATCCGCCGGCATCCGCATGCTGTTCCAGCACGATCCGGCGGAGCCGATCGGGCGCTGGACGGCGATCCGGGAGGACGGGCGCGGCCTCTTCGTGGAAGGGATCCTGGCGCCCGGCGTGCAGAAGGCGCGCGAGGTGCTCGAACTGATGCGGGCCGGCGCCATCGACGGACTGTCGATCGGATTTCGGACGATACGCGCCGCGCCAGAGGCGCGAAGCCGCGTGCGGCGGATCCTCGAGGCAGACCTGTGGGAAATATCCGTCGTGACATTCCCGATGCTGCCGGGCGCGCGCATCGGCGAGGTAAAACGCGCGGCACAGGAGGTCGCGACGGACGGAATGGCCCGCCAGCTGCGCGCCGCGACGAACATGATCAACCGCCAAACGATCCAGCGAAAGGACAAGGCATGACCGACCCCATGGCAGCACCCGAACACAAGGCCGGGATGAAGCCGCCGGAGGACGCCAGCGGCGCCTTCGGCGAATTCATGAACGCCTTCGAGGCTTTCAGGGAAGCCAACGACCAGCGGCTCGCCGAGATCGAGGCGAAGGCGACGTCCGACGTCGTCACCGTCGAGAAGGTCGACCGCATCAGCCAGGCGCTTGACGCGCAGAAGAAGGCGCTGGACGGCATCCTGCTGCGCCAGGCGCGGCCGGCGCTCGGCCGGCCCGAGGCGCTGACGGTGAAATCCGAACATGCCTCGGCCTTCGAGGCCTATGTCCGGTCCGGCGACGACCGCATGCTGCGCTCGATGGAGCAGAAGGCGATGTCCTACGGCTCCGGCCAGGACGGCGGCTACCTCGTTCCGGAGGAACTGGAGACGGAGATCGGCAAGCGGCTCGCCGCGATCTCGCCGATCCGCTCCATCGCCTCGGTGCGGCAGGTCTCCAGCGCGGTGCTGAAGAAGCCCTTCGCGGTGAGCGGTCCGGCCGTCGGCTGGGTCGGCGAGACGGCGGCGCGTCCCGAGACGGCGAGTTCGACGCTGGCGGAACTGCAGTTCCCGACGGCGGAACTCTACGCCATGCCGGCGGCGACCGCGTCGCTGCTCGAGGATTCGGCCGTCGATCTCGACCGCTGGATCTCGGCGGAGATCGAGACCGCCTTCGCCGAACAGGAGGGCACCGCCTTCGTCACCGGCAACGGGACGAACAAGCCCAAGGGCTTCCTCGACTACACGCTCGTGGCGGAGGCGAGCTGGGAGTGGGCCAAGATCGGCTACATCGCCACCGGCGTGGACGGAGCGTTGCCGGCGGCCGACCCGTCGGACATCCTGATCGACCTCGTCTACGCGCTGAAATCCGGCTACCGGCAGAATGCCAACTGGGTGATGAACCGCAAGACCCAGGCGGCGATCCGCAAGCTGAAGGACGACGACGGCAACTATCTCTGGCAGCCGCCGGCAATGCCCGGCGCGCGCGCCATGCTGATGGGTTTCCCGCTGGTCGAGGCGGAGGACATGCCCGACATCGCCAGCGACGAGACGCCGATCGCCTTCGGCGACTTCGCCCGCGGCTATCTGGTCGTCGACCGGACCGGGGTGCGCGTGCTGCGCGATCCCTATTCCGCCAAGCCCTACGTGCTCTTCTACACGACCAAGCGCGTGGGCGGCGGCGTGCAGGACTTCGACGCCATCAAGCTCCTGAAGTTCGGCGTGAGCTGATCGCCGAAGAAACTCTGGCGGCGCCCCTTCCGCCGGAGCGCGCGGCGGCAACGCCGCGCAAGGACGGCCCCGGTTTCCTCCCGCCGGGGCCGTTTTCGTTTCCGTAAAACCCCGAGCCGAAGAAGACACCCATGGCGCTTTTCCGAACCAGCGGGCCCGACGCGGAACCGCTGACGACAACCGAATGCAAGGCTCATCTGCGCGTGAGCCATTCGAGCGACGACGACCTCATCGCCGGGCTGATCCGCGCGGCGCGCGAGGAGGTGGAGCGGCACACGGGGCTCGCGCTGATCGACCAGGACTGGCGGCTGGCGCTGGATTGCTGGCCGCGGAGCGATCCCGTGACGATCCCGCGCCATCCGGTGAAGCAGATTCTCTCGGTGACCACCTACGGGTCGGAGGGCGAAGCCTCGGAGCTCGACCCGGCAAGCTACCAGCTGGATCCGCTGTCGCGGCCGGCGCGGCTGCATTTCGAAACCCGGCCGTCGCCCGGCATCGCCATGAACGGCATCGAGATCGATTTCCGCGCCGGTTTCGGCGAGGCCGGGACGGACGTGCCGGACCTCCTGAAGCGGGCGATGATGCTTCTGGTCGCGCACTGGTACGAGTTCCGCGCCGAATATGGCGCCGCAGACCAGCCGGTCTCGCTGCCCGAGGGATACCAGCGCCTGGTCGCGGGGTTCCGGGCGAGGAGGCTGCTGTGAGGAGGCGCGGGATCGACCCAGGCGCGTTGCGCACGCTGTTCTCCCTCCGGGAGGCGGCGCCGGTGCCCGACGGCGCGGGCGGTCATACGCTGGAGTGGAGCGAAGTCGCAACCGTCTTCGGCCGGCTCGAGCCGGTTTCGGCGCAAAGCCGATTCGGCGCCGACCAGGCGATCGAGACCGTCTCGCACGACGTGACGATGCGCCGCCGGGACGACGTCCGGAGCGGCATGCGGCTCGTTTTTGGTGCGCGCGTGCTTACCATCGTGATGGTGCACGACCCCGACGGGACGGGCCGCTATACGCTCTGCCGGACACGTGAGGAGGGGCAATGAAGATCGCGATGAAGCTGACGCTGGACGGACTGGTGCGAGCGCTGAGGACGCGCGCGCACGATATCGCCGACGGACATGAAATCGGCCATAGTGCGCGGGTCGCCGGCCCGAATCGCGAGGTTACGAAACGGATGCGACGTCCCCGAAAGGGGCCAGCGACAGGAGGGGGAGATGAGCGCACCCGCGCTTGATCTGCAGAAGGCGGTGCTCGCCGCCCTGGCGGACGACGAAGACCTGACATCGGCCCTCGGCGGGTCGCGCATCTACGATCACGTGCCCGCCGACACGCCGTTTCCGTACCTGACCTTCGGCAGGACGAGCGTCTTCGACTGGAGCACGTCGACCGAGGCCGGCTTCGAGCAGCTTCTTACCCTGCATGCGTGGTCGAAGGCGCAGGGCAAGACCGAGGCGCTTGAGATCATGGACCTGGTTGCCGCGCGCCTGAACGACCAGCCGCTTACCCTCGAGAGCCACAGGCTGGTGTCGATCCGGCAGGAATTTTCGGAAGTGCGCTACGATGAAGACCTCGCCGTCTATCACGGGCTCCTGCGCTTCCGGGTGCTGATCGAGGAAAACGCGTAGGCGCACGGCGGCTCTTCGAGCGCAAATCTCTTTCGTGGATCCCGAGGTGTCGGCCAAGCACCCCCTCACCGTCTTGGGCTTCGCCCGATCCACCTCTCCCCCTGCCCGGGGGAGAGGAAACGCAGCTTCGGCTTCGCGCCAATACTATGGTGCACGAGCGAGATCGGCCGGGCTGTCCTTTCCTCCCCACCGGGCAGGGGGAGAGGTGGCTTGCGAAGCAAGTCGGTGAGGGGGTGCTTCCTCCAGGCTGCCGGCTGGCGGCTATTCCCATTTACGATCAATCTTTGACAAAGGAGTTCGCGCATGAGCGCGCAGAAGGGCAAGGACCTGCTGTTGAAGCTGGACAGCGGCGGCGGCAGCTTCGTCACCGTGGCGGGGCTGCGATCGAAGCGGCTTTCCTTCAACAGCGAGACCGTCGACATCACCGATTCCGATTCGGCGGGACGCTGGCGCGAACTGCTGGCCGGGAGCGGCGTGCAGCGGGCGAGCATCAGCGGCGCCGGCATCTTCAAGGATGCCCAGTCTGACGCCGATATCCGCTCGCGCTTCTTCGCCGGCACGATTTCGGACTGGCAGTTCGCCGTGCCGGACTTCGGGACGGTGGAGGGGCCGTTCCAGATCACGGCGCTCGAACTCTCCGGTTCGCATGACGGCGAGGTGACGTTCGACATCGCGCTGGAATCGGCGGGCGCCGTTAGCTTCGCGGCCGCCGCATGAACGCGAATGCGAGACGCGGCGAGATCGTCGCCGAACTCTCGGGCAAGCGTCACCGGCTGTGCCTGACGCTGGGCGCGCTCGCGGAGCTCGAATCGGCCTTCGCGGTCGACGATCTGTCGGCGCTGGTCGCGCGGTTCTCCTCCGGAAAGCTTTCGGCGCGCGACATGGCCCGCGTCATCGGCGCAGGTCTCCGAGGCGCGGGGGCCGCGATCTCGGACGAGGAGGTCATGGCGCTGGAGACGCCGGGCGGGGCGGCCGGCTACGCGCGCATCGTCGCCGGGCTTCTGACCGCAACCTTCGGAGCAACCGGCAGCGGGACGGAGACTTCCGAAAACCCTTGAGTGCCGCATCCGGCCCGACCGCGCCGGCCGCGTTCCCCTGGGACGCGGTGATGGCGCTCGGCCTGGGTTCGATGCGGCTCCACCCTGAAGCATTCTGGGCGATGACGCCGCGCGAGTTCGCCTTTGCGGCGGGGCTGGCCGGCATGGCCTCGCCGTATCCGGATCGCGCGAGCCTGGCCGAACTGATGCGGCGCTATCCCGACGGCGGGAAGAGCCCGGCGCGGGCCTAGCGCGGATCGTAGTGGAGAGAGAACGATGGACGAGCCGCAGCAGGTGAGTTTCGAATTCGATACGGGCGGAATGGAAAAGGCGCTCGCCAACCTCGGCGAACTCGCCGACGATTTCGGACGGCAGATGACCCGCGCATTCGCGAGCGCGGTGATCCACGGCCGCTCGTTCGAGGACGTATTGCGCCGGCTGGGGCTGAGCCTCGCCGGATTGGCGTTGCAGCAGGGTCTCCAGCCGCTGCAGCAGCTTGCCGGGTCGTGGACCTCCGGCCTGTTCCAACTGCTGCGCGGCATCCTGCAGTTCGAGAAGGGCGGCGTGCCGGGCAGCGTCGTTCCCTTCGCGGAAGGAGGCGTGGTGTCGAGCCCGACCTTCTTTCCAGCGGGGCGAAACATCGGCCTGATGGGCGAGGCGGGCGCGGAGGCGATCATGCCGCTGGCGCGCGGACCCGACGGGCGGCTGGGCGTCAGCGCTTCCGGCGCCGCCGCTCCCGTCAGCGTCGTCTTCAACGTCACAACCCCCGACGCCGCCTCCTTCCGCAAGTCGGAAGCGCAGGTCACCGGCATGATCGCCCGCGCCGCGGCGCGTGGCGCAAGAACCCTGTGAGGGAGACATGACCGACCTGCAGTCATTCCATGAGGTTCGATTTCCCGTGGCGGTGTCCTTCGGCGCGACGGGCGGACCGGTGCGCCGCAACGAGATCGTGCTCCTGACCTCGGGCCACGAGCGGCGCAACGCGCGTTTCGCCGATTCCCGCCGCACCTACGACGCCGGCACCGGGCTGCGCTCGCTGGAGGACGCGTACGAGGTGCTCGATTTCTTCGAGGCACGGCGCGGATCCCTGCACGGGTTCCGCTTCCGCGATCCGTTCGACATGAAATCCTGCCGGCCCGACCTCGCCCCGCAGCCGGACGACCAGGGGATCGGGACCGGCGACGGCGCGATGGAAGAATTCCAGCTGACCAAGGCATATGGCTCGGGCGCGGACGCCTATGCACGGCAGATCGCAAAGCCGGTCGAGGGAACCGTGCGCGTTGCGGTGGACGGGACGGAATTGGAGGAGGGGACCGGGTTCTCGGTCGATCCGACCAGCGGCATGGTGACGTTTCTGGCCGGGCACATACCGGCGGCGGATGCCGTGGTGACGGCCGGTTTCGAGTTCGACGTGCCGGTGCGCTTCGACACGGACCAGCTGAGCCTGAGCCTCGCCGGTTTCCGGGCGGGACAGATCCCGACAATCCCGCTGACGGAGATCCGGCCATGAGCGGCTTTCCCGAGGCGTTCCTGGCGCATCTGGGTAACGGGGCGACGACCGTCTGCCATTGCTGGCGCCTGACGCGCAAGGACGGCGACGTCATCGGCTTCACCGACCATGACCGTCCGGTCGCGGCCGACGGGACCGCGTTCCTGCCGCAGACCGGATTCACGGCGAGCGAGGCGCGCGACACGCTGGGGCTCGCCTCGGACGCGGTGGACGTGGAGGGGGCGATTTCGTCCGACGTGCTGCGCAGCGAGGACATCGCGTTCGGCCGGTATGACGGCGCGCGCGTGGAGACGCTGCTGGTCAACTGGCGCGAGCCGGATCAGTTCGCGATCATCCGCACCGGGCGGATCGGCAGGATCAGGCTCGAGGACGGCCGCTTCATCGCCGAACTGGAAAGCCCCAAGCTCGACCTCGACAAGCCGCGCGGGCGCTACTTCAGGCGCGGCTGCGACGCGGAACTCGGCGACGCGCGCTGCGGGGTGGACCTTTCGGCAGGGGGATTCAACGGATCGGGGACCGTCTCGGCCAAGGTCACGGAAGACACGATCCGGGTGAGCGGCCTGGGCAGCTTCGAAGCCGGCTGGTTCTCGCATGGCCTCCTGGCCTGCACGACGGGCGTTTCGGCGGGCATCATTTTTCGCATCATCGTTCACCGGCTGGCCGGTGGCGAAGCGGAGCTGACCTTGTGGTGCGACACCGCGCCGGCGCCGGCGGCCGGCGACGCGTTCACCGTGAAGGCGGGCTGCGACAAGGCGTTCTCCACCTGCAAGGCGAAGTTCGCCAACGACCTCAACTTCCAGGGCTTCCCACACCTGCCCGGCAACGACGCGGCCTACGGGTACGCGACCGAGGAGCAGATCTTCGACGGAAGCCCGCTGGTTCCCTGAGGAGCATGACGATGACGTCCCCGATCAACAAGCGGATCGTCGCCGAGGCGACGGACTGGCTCGGCACGCCTTTCCGGCATCAGGGCTCGCGAAAAGGTGTCGGTTGCGATTGCCTGGGGCTGGTACGGGGTGTCTGGCGCGCGGTCTACGGCTGCGAGCCGGAACTGCCCGGGGCCTATGCGATGGACTGGAACGAGACCGCCGCGGGCGATCCGCTGATCGAGGCGGCGCGGCGCCATTGCGCGGAGAAGCCGGCGACCGACATGCGGCCCGGCGACTTGCTGCTCTTTCGGTGGAAACCGCGATACGCGGCCAAGCACGCCGGCATCCTCGTCTCGGCGGACCGCTTCATCCACGCCTATGACGGCAATTCCGTCGTGGTGTCGCCGCTGGTGCGGCAATGGCGCGCGCGCATCGCGGGCGTCTTCGAATTTCCTGAAACCTTGCAGGGCTGACCGGACGTGGCGACCATCATCCTCCAGGCCGCGGGCGCCTATCTCGGCGGGCTCATCGGCGCGACCGCGGCCACCATCGGCACCGCGGCGGGCGCGGTCGCCGGCTATCTGCTCGATCAGGCGCTCCTCAACAGCGCGACCCGGATCGAGGGGCCGCGCCTCGCCTCGGCGCCGCCGCTCACGGCGGAGGACGGCTCGCCGGTTCCGCGGCTCTACGGTACCGCGCGCCTCGGCGCGACGCTGATCTGGGCGACGCGCTTCGAGGAGGTGCGGACCACCGAGAGGCGCGGCGCCAAGGGCGGTCCGAAGGTGACCACCTATGCCTACTACGCCAACGCCGCCTTCGCGCTCTGCGAGGGCGAGATCGCCGGGATCAGGCGCGTGTGGGCCGACGGACGCGAACTCGATCTCGACGGGATCGACATGCGTGTCCATCGCGGAACCGCCGACCAGTTGCCGGATCCGCTGATCGAGGCGAAGCAGGGGGAGGGCAACACGCCGGCCTACCGGGGCATCGCCTACGTCGTCTTCGAGCGTCTTGCCCTCGACGATTACGGCAACCGCCTTCCGCAATTGCAGTTCGAGGTGATCCGGCCGGTCGGAGGCCTGACCCGCACCGTGAAAGCCGTCGCACTCATTCCTGGCTCGACCGAGTTCGGCTACGCGCCGCTCGGAGCCACGCAGGCGATCGCCGAGGGGCAGGCGGGGGCGCTGAACCGGCACGTGCTGTTCGGCGCGTCCGATTTCGCCGCCTCGGTCGACGAATTGCAGGCGGTCTGCCCCAACCTGAAGCACGTTGCGCTGGTGGTGGCCTGGTTCGGCGACGATCTGCGCGCCGGGACCTGCACGGTGCGCCCGAAGGTGGTGGGCGGTGGCGCGGCCGCCACCGGCACCGCCTGGCGCGTGTCCGATGTCGAGGGGGCAGACGCGGGCACGGTCTCGGAGGACGGCGGGCAGGCAGCCTTCGGCGGGACGCCGTCCGACGCCAGCGTCATCGACGCGATCCAAGACCTGAAGGCGCGCGGTCTCTCGGTGACGCTTTACCCCTTCGTCATGATGGACGTGCCGGCCGGCAACACGCTCCCGGACCCCTATGGCGGCGCCGGTCAGGCCGCCTATCCCTGGCGCGGGCGGATCACCTGCCATCCGGCTGCGGGCCAGACCGACAGTGCCGACAGGACGCCCGCCGCGCGGACACAGGCGGCCGCCTACTTCGGCGAGGCGCTGGCGGCGGATTTCTCGTCGGGTGGCGGTCAGGTGCATTTTTCCGGTCCGGCGGACGAATGGGGATATCGCCGGATGATCCTGCATTACGCGCGGGTCGCACAGGAGGCCGGCGGCGTCGACGCCTTCCTGATCGGCTCGGAAATGCGGGGCTTGACGACGATCCGCGACGAGGCCGACGCCTTTCCAGCGGTGGAGGCGCTCTGCGCACTCGCCGCCGACGTGCGCGCGATGCTCGGAAGCGGGCCGAAGCTCACCTACGCGGCCGACTGGTCGGAGTACTTCGGACATCAACCCGGTGATGGATCGGGTGACGTCTTCTTCCACCTCGACGCGCTATGGGCGCATTCGGCGATCGATGCCATCGGCATCGACAACTACATGCCGCTTTCCGACTGGCGCGATGGCGACTACGCGGGCGAGAGCCCGGACGGGGCGGCGGGACCATACGATCTCTCTGCATTGCGGGCTGCGATCGTGGGAGGAGAGGGCTACGACTGGTTCTATGCCGATGAAGAGGCCCGCAACGACCGCATGCGCAGCCCGATCGCGGACAGCGCGCACGGCAAGCCTTGGGTGTTCCGCTACAAGGATCTCGTGAACTGGTGGTCGAACGCGCATTTCGACCGGCCGGGCGGGGTGGAATCGGCCACTCCGACGGACTGGATCGCGCGGTCGAAGCCGATCTGGTTCACGGAACTGGGCTGCCCCGCCTGCGACAAGGGGCCGAACCAGCCGAACGTCTTCCATGACCCGAAATCGGCAGAGAGCGCGCTGCCGCGCTTTTCCAACGGCGGGCGGTCCGACATCGCGCAGCACCGGTTTATCGAGGCGCACCTCGGCTACTGGGACGAGGATTCGGACGGGTTCGAGGACGCGTCGAACCCCGTATCGGGCGAGTACGACGGGCGCATGCTCGATGCCGAGCGGTGCTATCTCTGGGCGTGGGACGCGCGGCCGTTTCCCGCCTTTCCGCTCGCGACCGACATCTGGGGCGACGGCGAAAACTGGCCACTGGGGCACTGGCTGAACGGACGTCTGGCCAGTCCTGCGGTCGGCGACCTGATCAACGCGATCATCGCGGACCACGGGCTGGAACAGGCCGACGTGGAGGCCGCCGACGGCAAGGTGACGGGCTACGTCGTTTCGGAACCTTCAACCGCGCGCGGCGCCCTGGAGCAGATTGCCGAGGTCTTCGGCCTCGTCGCCTGCGTCGACGGCGACCGGCTGATCTTCCGGTCGCAAAGCGCGGGGGCGGGGGCGGCGCTCGAAATCGGCGAACTCGCAGCGATCGACGCGAGGCCGGTCATCACTTCGGCTCGCGAGGCTGTGCATCTTTTGCCCGACGAGGCGCTGCTGTCCTTCCGCGACCCGCTGCGCGATTACCGGGCCGGCTCGACCCGGCACGTGCATCCGAATTCGCTCGCCGGCCGGCAGCAGTCCCTCGCCCTGTCCGGCTGCCTGGAAGAGCCGGTCGCGCAGTCCCTCGTCGCCGACTGGCTGAAGCGCCGCTGGCGGGCACGCGAGCAAGTCAGCTTCGCGATTCCCGCCTCCGATCGCCGCATCGCGCCTGGATCGATCATCCGTCTGCCGGAAAGGCTCGACGGGCAGGACTACCTCGTCACCGGGATCGAGGAAGGCCTCGTGCGGGAGATCAGCGCGCTTCGGATCGATCGCCTGCCACCAACACCAGCGGCGGCGACTCTCGGCGGGGCGGCGGCCAAGAAGGTGGAACCGCCGGCAAAGCCCCTCGTCCACTTCCTCGACCTGCCGTCGGCCGGCGGCACCGACCAGCCCTGGAACGAACTGAGGATCGCCGCATGGTGCCGCCCCTGGCGCAACCAGATCGTCTACGCGTCGCCGGAGACCGCCGGGTTCGAGCAGCGGGCCGCGCTGGTCGAGGCGAGCAGGATCGGGAAGCTCGAGGAAGCCGTGGTAGCCGGGAATGCCGGACGCATCGACGCGGGACGGTCCCTTTTGGTCCGGATTTTCGGCGGCGCCCTTTCGAGCGTCTCCACGGTCCAGATGATGAACGGGGCCAACGCGGCAGCACTTCGCTCCGCCAGCGGCGCCTGGGAAGTGCTCCAGTTCATGGAGGCGGAAGAGATCGCCTCCGGGCTGTGGCGGCTGTCGAAGCTCCTGCGCGGCCAGCTCGGCACCGAGGACGCGATGCTGGCCGGCGCGCCGCTGGGATCGGCCTTCGTCATGCTCGACCAGGCGGTTCCTTCCGCAGGTCTCAGGCCTTCGGAAGCCGGACTTCCGCTGACATGGCGGGTCGGTCTCGCGAAGGGCGACCTCGGGGGCGCTCTGTTCGACGTCCAGACGGTGACGGGCGGGGTCCGCGCGGCGCTGCCGCTCTCGCCCGTCCACATCCGCGCGAACAAGGCCGCAAGCGGCGACGTCTCGCTGCGCTGGATACGGCGCGGCCGCATCGCCGCCGACGGATGGGAAGCGGGCGACATACCGCTCGGCGAGGAAACGGAGGCCTACGCCATCGAGGTCCGCACCGAAGGCGACGTGCTCCTCCGCAGCGCGGAAATGTCGAGTCCCGAATGGACGTACGGCGCGGGCGACATCGCAGAGGATTTCGACGGCGACCCGGGGCCGGCGATCTTCCACGTCTTCCAGAAGAAGGGCGCCGCCGGGAGCGCCGGGCTGCCGGGTCGATTGAGCTTCTACCTGGCATGAAGAAACCATCTCTGGCCATCAACGAAGGAGAAACTCTCATGACCGCAAGCAAACCCTGGTATCTGTCGCGCACCATCTGGGCTTCGATCATCACCATCGCCACCGCCTCCGGCAGCCTGTTCGGACTCCCGGGGTCGGGGATCGACGATGCGGCCCTGACGGACGTCGTCCTGCAATTGGTCACGGCGGTTTCCGGCGTGGTCGCGATCCTCGGGAGGCTGTCGGCGACGACCAGGATCGGGGGCTGAGGGCGGACACGGTTGTTTGCCGACGCGGTGGGAGTGTGATGGCGGATGAAGCAGCCCCCGGCTTGCAGGCACCCGGCCGCTTCCTAGGTCTAGCATAGGCGATCCTCGTTCCCTCCCAGGGATCGCCTGACATGGAACCGGCGGCGCTACTTGCCCCCAGGCCCAGGCGCCGCCGGCTTCCTTTTGCCGCAGCGATGTCTGCCGGAGGCAGCCGTCGATGCGAAGGCGAGGAATGGATTTCTTCGCGCTGTCAAAATCGGAAATCCAAGCTACATTGACCGGTGCGCCTTGGCACTCAGATCGCCAAGGGCTTCGCAGTGAATCCGAAACGGTGTTCATGTCGCGTTCAGCGGCGGCGGGGTATCAGTAGCGCATGAAAGTACGTAACCCCATGATCCGTCTCCTGACGCTCCTGCTCGTCGCAGGCTCCTTGGCCGCGCCGGCGCGTGCCGCGGACTGCAACACCCTTGGCCAGGCAATTGCCGCCCAGGACGGCGGTACCCTGCAGGTTGCGACCGAGCAGAGCCGCGGCGGCCAGACGATCTGCGTCGTCGTCTACACCGTACCGGGCAGCAACGGTCAGCCGCCGCGCCGGGTCGAGAGACAGGTACCCGCCAACTAGCCTTCCTGTCCTGCATGGCGCAGCGGTCGAGGGCCGGGCGAAGCGAGAGCCCGTCAATCCGAGGAAAACATGAGAATATTGGTCGTAGAGGATGACAAGAACCTCAACCGTCAGATCGCCGATGCGCTGACGGAAGCGGGTTACGTGGTGGACCGGGCCTATGACGGCGAGGAAGGACATTTCCTGGGGGACACCGAGCCCTACGATGCCGTCGTTCTGGACATAGGCCTGCCCGAAATGGATGGGATCAGCGTGCTGGAGAGATGGCGCGCGGACGGCAAGAAGATGCCCGTGCTGATGCTGACGGCGCGCGATCGCTGGAGCGACAAGGTAGCGGGGATCGACGCCGGGGCCGATGACTACGTCGCCAAACCCTTCCACATCGAGGAAGTGCTGGCGCGCGTGCGCGCGCTGATCCGCCGGGCGGCGGGGCACGCCTCGTCCGAACTGGTCTGCGGGCCGCTGCGGGTCGACACCAAGGCATCCAAGGCCGATGTTGGCGGGATGCCGCTTAAGCTGACCTCGCACGAGTTCCGGCTGCTCGCCTATCTCATGCACCATATGGGAGAGGTCGTGTCGCGCACGGAACTGGTGGAACACCTCTACGACCAGGATTTCGACCGCGATTCCAACACGGTCGAGGTGTTCGTCGGGCGCTTGCGCAAGAAGATGGGCATGGACCTGATCGAGACGGTGCGCGGCATGGGCTACCGGATCCGAGAGCCACAGGAGTGAGCACGCAGGTGCCGCAACAGGCGCGGCCCGCAAGGCGAAACGCCCTGAGGATCGGGCTTCGCTCGCTGTCCTTCCGCGTCGTCACCTTTTCCACCGTCTGGGCCGTCGTCGCACTGGTGGTGATCGCCACCCTTATTTCCGCACTCTACCGCGTCTCGGCCGAACGCAGCTTCCGCAGCCTGCTCGTGGCACATCTCTACAGCCTGGTCGCCGCTGTGAGCGTTTCCGACGAGGGAGAACTGCAGGGGACGCCGGCCCTCTACGACGTCAAGTTCTCGCAGCCCGGCTCCGGCTGGTACTGGGCCGTGGAGCCGGTCTCTCCTGGCCTCGACGGTAGCATCCGCTCCGCCTCCATGACCAATCCGATCCCGGCGCCGGCGATCGCGGAGGTGCCCTTCGACAGCCAGTTCCAGCGCGTCTACGAGACCGTCGGGCTGTCCGGCGAACGCATCGACGTGGTCGAGAACGACTTCATCCTGGACGCCGACAACC
>CATMOC010000007.1 GCA_950071955.1 uncultured Mesorhizobium sp.
ATCGAGCAGCAGGGCGAGCACGTGTTCGATGAGCACGATCGTGATACCGCGCCCGCGAACGGTTCGGATCAGTGCAGACAGGCCGGCGATTTCGGGCTTGGTGAGACCGGCGGCGGGTTCGTCCAGCAGCAGCACCTTTGGCTGGCTTGCGATGGCCGAGGCAATCATCAACTGCTTGCGCTCGAACACGGACAGTTCGGAAGCGGCCTTGCCGCGACGCGAGGGCGGCAGAGCGACGTCGTCGAGTGCCTGCCGGGCCGCATCCCCCGCCGTCGCGCTGCTCGTTCCCGCGCATTAGACGGCGCTCGTGTAGACATTTTCGAAGGCCGAGAGCGAGGCGAACTCCGCATCTTTCTGGAAGGTCCGCAAGACACCCGCGCGGCTGATCTCGTGCGGTCGCATGCGATGTATGGGCTGACCCGACAGCAATACCTCGCCGCTGCTCGGCCGGAAGGGTATGCCTGTGATCACATTGAACAGCGTGCTCTTGCCGCTGCCGTTGGGGCCGGCGATGCCGTAGACCTGCCCGGCGGCCACGCTGAACGACACGTCGTCGACGGCCCTCAACGCGCCGAAGCGGCGGGTGAGGTTGCGTGTCTCGAGAAGCGGAGCGTCATTCATCGCTGTCAGATGTCCAGGACGAACCGCGCGGGAGGTACCCGCGCGGTCCCTGTCCCTGCGCCTATTGCTTGATCCACGGCGGCGACTGGAACGTGCCGGTCGCATAGGCGTCCGGATAGAACAGCACGCGCTCACCATTCCAAATCTGGAAGAACTGGATCGGAATGGCGTCGTCGCCCTGCATGGCGAGATGGGTGGCCGGATCGAACTTCAGCTTGCCCGATGCAATCTGCTTTTCGGTTGCGCCGATCGCGGCGCCGATTTCGAGCCGCTTGGTCGGGTCGCCGACCTTTGCCAGCGCTTCCGCATAGACATAAACCTGCTCGTAGAGCGAGGCGCCATAGGAGCCCGTCTTGACGCCGTACTTGTCCTCGAACTTCTTGGCCACCTCGGCCGCGCGCGGGTTCTTCGGAGTGTCGAGCACGCCGCCGAGCAGATTGTACATGATGCCGGTGGAGTGCTCCTTGGTGAGTTCGAGGAACTCGGGCACCGACGGGGCGTACTGAATGAACACCAGGCTGTTGGTCGGAGTCTCCAGGAACTGCGTTACGAACTTGGCCGCGTTGCCCGGCAGGTAGTCGGTGTTGATGATGACGGCCGGCGCGTCCTGCCGAACGCGGGCAAGGAAGGCGCGCCAGTCGTTGATCTCGCCAAAGGGCAGCAAATCGGCCGACGTCACAGTCCAGCCCGCCGCCTCGAAGTTCTTCTTCAGCCCCTCCATGATCGTCTTGGAATACGGGTTGTCGGAGGAGATCAGCGCCGCCTTCTTGTTGGGCAGTTCGATGCCGGCTTTCTCAAGCTGCTCGATCACCGGCACCATGGCGGTCTCATAGGCGTCGTAGGACGGCGTGAACGACCACACTGTCGGAAAATCGTCCGGGCTCGGCGCAATGATGTCGCGTGTCTGCGCCGAGTTCGCGGAGATGAGATACGGCATCTCCTGCTCGGCCATCAGCTCGATCTCGAAGTTGGACCCGCTGGCGTAGCCGGTCATCATCGCGTTGACGTCCCGATCGCCGGCAAGCCGCTCGAACGCGCTTGTCACGGCGTCGGCCGCCTGGTCCTGGGTATCGCCGACGACGATTTCCAGCTTGTATCCGGCGACGCCGCCGGCCGCGTTGATTTCCTCGGCGGCGAGCTTGGCGCCGTTGACCATCTCGGTGCCGTCCGCCGCTGCGCCGCCCGTGAGCGGCGCGAGGATGCCGATCTTGGCGACCTTGTCCTGGGCGTGGGCAGGCAGCGCGGCGAACACCGCGGCTGCCAGAAGCGCATTTCTGAGCGTCGTCGTTTTCATTGTGGTTCCCCTGTTTCGAAAGTTCAGCGAACGCCGCACCAATCGATGATGGCGGCGGCAAGCGTCTTGGTCGTTTCCTCGAGAGAGGCGATGTCCACGTACTCGTCGGTGCCGTGGAAGCCGTCGCCCGTTGCCCCGCAGATCATCGCCTTGACGCCCGCCCCCGCGTAGTGGGCGCAGTCGGCGACGGCGATGAAACCGGAGATTTTCGGCTTGCCGCCCAGCTCGGTGCGGCGCCTGAAAAGCGACTGCACGAGAGGATGGTCCGGCGGCGTGTCCATGGGCGGGAAGTGCAACCCGCCCAGTTCCCACTCGACCTTGATGGGATGGTCCTTGAGCCACATGTCGGACTGGCAGAAATGATGGACGAAATTCTCGAACTCGGCGCGGACGTCTTCCTTCTTCTCGTTGGGCAGGAACTTGAAGTCGAGATCGAGGACCGCGACATCCGGAATGATGGCCGGGTTGGTCATGATCATGGGCAGCCCATCCGGCCCGAGACCAGCGCCGGCGCGCATCGCGCCGACATTGATCGTGTTGAGGCCCGCCGGCACCAGAGGGTGCGAGCGGCTGCGGCAGCGTGCGCTCTCGAAATGGCGGAGGGCTTCCATGAAACGGACCGCGAGGTCGATCGCGTTCACGCCCGGCTGGAGCCGCTCGGGCGTGTGGTATTGCGGCCAGACCTCGTTGTAGCGCCAGCCCGCGTGGCCCTGCCGCCCCCGCACGGTGACGCGGACCCATTCCAGCCCGCCCTCGCACACCTGGATCTCGCCCCAGCTCGGCTCGGTGATGATCGCGGCCTCGGCGAGGTAGCCGCGCTTCACCGCGTCGATGGCGCCGGAGCCGCCGGTCTCCTCGTCGACCACGGAGTGCATCGCCACGCGGCCCTTGAGTTCGATGCCGGCCTTTCGGATGGCGCGGATCGCACCGATGGCGGACGCGACGCCGCTCTTCATGTCGACCGCCCCGCGGCCGTAAAGCCTGCCGTTCTTGATTTCGCCGCCGAAGGGATCGACGGTCCAGGTGGCGCGTTCGCCGATCGGCACGACGTCGACATGGCCGCAGAGCAGAAGGCTGCGGTCTTCCGAACCGGCCAGTTGCCCGATGACGTTCGGCCGGTCCTCGAAGACGTCCCACCGGTCGATCGACATGCCGATGGACTTGAGCTCCCCTTCCACGACGTCCTGAACGGCCGGTTCCCTGTTCTGCTCGGGGTCCTTGATGAATTTCGGATTCACGGAAGGGATGCGGACCAGCTTCTGTGTCAGGTCGGTTGCGTAGTCCCGCTCCGCGTCGAGCACTTTCCAGGCGGCTTTGACTGCGTCTTCCGATGTGGCCATTTTCTTGTTCCCCTCTTTTCCTGGACCGTCAGGCGGCACGTCGTGTGGAGATCTCCTCGATCAGCGCGTCTGTGTTGATCTGCCGGCAGTAACCCTTGATGGCGCGCAGAGTGTTGTCGTGCCGCTCCTGGTTGTAGGTCGCGCATGCATCGGGCACGAGCGTTACCAGATAGCCGAGGTCGCAGGCGTCGCGGATCGCCGATTCCACGCACTGGTCTGTGACCAGGCCGGAGAGCACGAGCTGCTTCACGCCGAGATTGCGCAGCAGGTAGTCGATATGCGTGGAGACGAAGACGCTGGACGACGTCTTCGGGAGCACGATCTCGTCATCGCCCGGGGCGATCTCGTCGATCACCTTGCCATCCCAGGAGCCCTTCGGAACGTGGAAGCCGGTGATCTTGTAATCGAGGCTGCGGTCGCGGCCGTCGCTGGTCAGGCTTTCGATCGTCGTGTAGAGCACCTCGATGCCGGCGCCGCGAAACGCTTTCTGCAGGCGCTGCATGTTGGGAATTGCGAGCGATTTCAGGCGTTCGAAGTAGTAGCCGTACTTCCCCGCAATGTCGCTGTCGGGGACGTCCTTGAACTCGCCCCCGTCGCGCCGTGCGCAAAAGTTCTGCACGTCGATGAAGAGCAGCGCGGATTCCTTCGGATCGAGCGGTATCTCGCGTGTGGTCGGGAAGTCAGCGGCCATCGATGTTGCCTTTCGCGTTTGCGGCGACCAGCGCCTCCGCCACCATCGCCGCCCAGCGTGACTGGCCGGCCTCGTCCACGATCAGGTCGTTGCGGATCTCGAGGAGCAGATGCGGCAGGCCGCGGCGCTCACCGTGCACCGGGATCGTATAGTCCGACGCATCGTTGACGACGTACGGCTCGTTGTGCGCCGAGACGATCGCGGGATGCCTTGCCTGGAAGACCGCGAGAAACCGCCAGGCAAAGCTGCCGTCCCGGTTCGAGAGCACCCCGAGTTCCCATGGTCGCTGCGGTCCGCCGCGCAGTCGGGGCGTGAACGAATGCACCGAGATCAGCACGCTCGGGAGCCCGGCTTGCACGCGGCGATCGAGCACTGCCGCGACCGTATCGTGAAACGGTTGCTGGATTTCAGCGAACCGCTGGCGCCGCGCGCGTTCGCTCAGTCCCGCATTCGCCGGCACGGCCGTCCCGTCGCTGACGACCGGCATAGAGTCCGGCGCCTCGAAGGGGCGGTTGCAATCGACGACGAGACGGGTGTAGCGCTGCAGGATCAGCGTCGCGTCGAGGATCCGCGACAGGTGCCGCGAAACGCCCTCGGCGCCGATGTCATAGGCAATGTGGCGCTCCATGTCGGCGGGAGCGACGCCGAGATCGCCGAAGATTTCGGGAATGGCGCGGCCGGCATGTTCGCATGACAGGACGAAGGGAGAAGCGCCGTCGCCTTTCAGCAGCTCGACCGGCCGCGGATCACGCGGCGAGAGCACCTTGGCTACCATGTCCGAGTACTGCAACATCTGCGGGACGCTCACGGGTCGACCTGACCGGATCGTCTAAATGAAGGAAACTTTTCAATCATAGTCAATCGAGATTCTCCGTTTGACTAATTTTTTTCAAGGTGGATAGTAGCCGCTCGGAGCTATCCAGGAAGCAACGGAAAACCGGGCGGCGGCAGAATGACCGTGCGTGAGACGATCCGGCGGGAGACGGCGAAACTCACCGCCAGCGAGCGCAAGATCGCTCACGCCGTGCTGGCCGACTATCCGTTCGGTGCCCTGCAGACGATCAAGGAAGTCGCCGAACGCTGCGGTGTCAGTGCGCCGTCGATCACCCGCTTCGTCAGCAAGATCGGTTTTGCCGGATACCAGGAATTCCAGCGCCAGCTGATCGAGGAACTGCGCGAGGGAAGCCGCTCGCCGCTCGACCTGAAGGCGACGGAAAAGCTCGGCAGCGGGAACTTCATCGCCGAGTACGCGCGGCGAGCCATTGCGCTGCTCGACGAAATGACGGGGAGCGTCTCGCAAGCGCAGTTCGACGAGATCGCGAAGCTTCTGTCCGATCCCAACCGTACCATCTTTCTGCTGGGGGGCCGGATCAGCGACAGCATCGCACGCCTGCTCTCCCAGCACTTGCGGCAGATCCGTCCGCGCATCCATCACCTGCCCGCCATTCAGGAAGACTGGCCCGACCTAGTCCTGTCGATGCGCAAGCAGGACGCCGTCGTCCTGTTCGACTTCCGCCGCTATCAGCCGGACCTTGCGCGGCTTGCGGAGCGGATCGCTCTGAAGCGCCATCCGAAGATCGTTCTGATCACAGATAAGTGGATGTCGCCGATCGCCCGCCACAGCGACCACGTGGTCGCGCTGCCGATCGAGAACGACACCGCCTGGGATACCGCCATCTGCGCCGTGGCATTCGTCGAGGCTCTCATCGTGAAGGTCTCGGAGGCCGACTGGCCGGCGACGAAGGGCCGTAAAGAGACCTGGGATACGCTGCGGCTGTCGCCGCCGACGATCAAGAACGGGGACGACGATGATGCATGAGGAGATGGTGATCGCCTGTTGCACGGACATCGCCGGCAAGGTCCGCGGCAAGGCCTTTCCGGCCGTTCAGTTCGACAAGCGCATGAAGCGTGGCATCGGCTGGACGCCCACCAACGTGCAGATCACCTGCTTCGACGTCATCGCGGAGAGCCCGTTCGGCTCTCTCGGCGACCTCGTGCTGATCCCGGACGAAGCCGCGCGCGTGCGCGTCGACTTCGAAGACGGCGGGCCGGTCGAGCACTTCGCGCTGGGCGACATCCGCCATACCGACGGCAGGGCATGGGAAATGTGCACGCGCTCCATCCTGTCGTCCGCGCTGGAGCGGCTGCGTACGGCCACCGGCCTCACGCTGTTCGGCGCCTTCGAGCACGAGTTCCAGTTCCGCGATGTCCCATCCGTTCTGGGCGACGCCTATACCGCCGCGGGCTTCCGTGCCGAACGCGGATTTGCCGAGACCACGGTCGCGGCCATGCGGGCCGCCGGTCTCGAGCCCGACACGTTCATGCGCGAGTACGGCGCGGGCCAGTACGAGGTGACCATGGGGCCGGCGCGCGGCGTGCGGATCGCCGACAATGCCGCCATCCTGCGCGAGCTGATCAAGGCGGTCGCCCTCAGGTCGGACCACAAGGTCACCTTCACGCCGATCCGCGACCCCGCCGGCGTGGGCAACGGAGTCCACATTCACCTGAGTTTCCTCGACGGCGACACGCCTGCGACCTGGGATCCGAAGGAAAAGCACGAACTCGCGGCGACGGCGGGCAGCTTCGTCGCGGGCGTCCTCAAATACCTCGATTCGATCGTGGCGATCACCGCGCCGAGCGTTGTGTCGTATCTGCGGCTGACGCCGCACCGCTGGAGCGCTGCCTTCAACAATCTCGGCTACCGCGACCGCGAAGCCTCGGTTCGCATCTGCCCGGTCTCTGACCTGAGCGACGTCGCCAAGGCCGCACAGTTCAACTTCGAGTACCGCGCGGCCGATGCCTCCGCGAGCCCTCACCTCCAGCTCGCGGCAATCGTCCACGCGGGGGTGCAGGGCATCGAGGAAGGGCTGCCGACCCCGGATGCGACGGCCGAAGACCTGTCCTTGCTGGACACGGGCGCGCTCGCCGCGCGCGGTTACCTGCGGCTGCCGCGGTCGCTGCCGGAAGCACTCGAAAGGTTCTCGTCAAACCCGACGGTCACGGGCTGGTTCCCGGAGGGATTCGCCGACGTGTACGTCAAGCACAAGCAGGGCGAGATGGCGTTTCTCGAAGGCAAGCCGCAGGCGGAGATCTGCAGTCTCTATGAACAGGTCTATTGATCCCGACGCGCCGGATGAAGGCGCCCCCGTAACTTCGTGTTGCCACCATTCCCCAGTCGCAGGAGACGTCTCATGGGCCACCTTACCGCAATAGACGACCAGCTCGTGGCAGAAGTCACCGAGTGGCGCCGCCACCTCCACGCCAATCCCGAGACGGCGTTCGACGAGAAGGCAACGAGCGATTTCGTCGCCGCGAAGCTCGAGGAGTTCGGCATCGAGGTTCATCGCGGGCTTGGCGAGACCGGTGTGGTCGGCACGCTGAAGCGCGGCACGAGCCCGATCGCGGTCGGTCTGCGCGCCGACATGGACGCGCTGTTCATTCACGAAGAAACGAACCTGGAGTACCGCTCGAAGGTCGATGGCAAGATGCACGCGTGCGGTCATGACGGACACACCGCCATGCTGCTCGGCGCGGCCAGCTACCTGGCGCGTCACGGCGACTTCGACGGCACCGTTCGCTTCATCTTCCAGCCTGCCGAGGAGACGGGCGACGAACGGTGCGGAGGCAACCTGATGGTAAAGGACGGCCTGTTCGACAAGTTTCCGGTCTCTGCGATCTTTGGGCTGCACAACATGCCCTATTTCCCGGCCGGAACTTTCCGGATGCGCACGGGTCCGATGCTCGCCTCGATCGATACGTTCGAGTTCCACGTCGTCAGCAGGCAGTCGCATCCTGCGACGCAGTTCAACGTGCCGGATCCGCTTCTGATCGCCGCGCGGATCGTGCAGGAAATGCATGCGTTCAAGGCGCGCTACGTGAACCCGGCCGAGCCGGTCGTGCTTTCGATCACGCAGTTCCAGAGCGGCAACCCGAGCGACCGCCAGAGCGTCCACGTCACGCCGGAAAAGGCGGTCGTTCGCGGCACGATCTATACGCTCAATGACAGCGTGCGGGACGACTTCGAGGCCGGACTGGAAAAGATCGTTCGGCACGCGGCGGAAGCGGCCGACGCCGGCCACGAATTCATCTTCGAGCGCGGCTATCCTGTCCTGCGCAACACCGAAAACGAAACGCAGTTCGCGGCGTCGGTTGCCAGGGAGGTGGCCGGCGGCGATGCCGTGGAAACCGGGATGCAGCCGATCATGGGGGCCGAGGACTTCGCGTTCATGCTGGGCAGCGTGCCTGGATGCTACGTGCTTCTCGGCGCCGCCCGGGAAGGCGAGACCACCCCGCGCCAGCTTCACAACCCCGGCTATGATTTCAACGACGAGATCATTCCTGCCGGCGTGCGCTACTGGGCGACGCTGGCCGAACGTTACCTGGAGCAGGCCGGATCTCGGCCATAGCGGAGTTGCGGGAAGGCTACGGGATCGGCAATGACCGGCACGGCTGCGCGGCGTGTCCGCATTTGACTCGACGTGCTTCGAGCCAGGGTCCGTCGCGCGAACCGCATCTGCCCTAGGCTTGATAGTGCTTTTGCAAATTCGCGAAGAACTGCCTGGCCAGGTGTCTCGAGACCGAACCGAGGACCCGTTGGCCAACCCCCGCCACCAGACCGCCGATCTCGCCGTGGCAGGAGTAGTCCAGGCGGGAGACATCCGGTGCGACTTCCGTGATCGTGAATTCGGCCGATCCGTTCCCGGTGCCAAGCGTGCCGCCGCCAGTCAGCGTCATCCGGCAGGTATCCGGCTCCTGTTTGTCGCGAAGGATCACTTTGCCGCGAAAGCTTCCGCCGACAGCGGCCACCTTCAGCTGCATCTCGACATCATAGGCGTCCGGACCGGTCTCGGTCATCGCCTTGCAGCCGGGAATGCATTTCGCCAACACGCCGGGATCCGTCAGCCCATCCCAGAGCGTTTGTCGAGACGCGGCGATTGCCTCGCTGCCGGTCAGTTCCATTTTCATCGTGCCGCTCCGCGATCCGTCACAGCCGCAGCAGGCGTTGCGCGAGGCCGCCTTCGATCGACGCGATCTCGGCGGCGCTCAGATCGAGACCCTCCAGGATGGCACGGGGCGCGGGATCGCCGATCGGAAACGGCATGTCGGAACCGAGCATCACCCGGTCGGCGCCGACCGTGTCGATCAGGAACCGCAGCGCCGCCGGATCGTGCAGCAGCGTGTCGTACCACAGCATGGACAGCGCCTCGGCCGGATCGGCCATGTCCTCGGGGTGAAGCGAATGGTTGCGCTTCAGTCGACCGACCACGTAGGGGAGGGCCGCGCCGCCGATGCCGACGATGATCCTGGCGTTCCGATATCGCGCGACGTGCCCGGAATAGATGATGCGGCTCACGGCGATCAGCGTGTCGGTGATGCGGCCGACGGCGTTCTCCATCCCCTTGAACTTGACCCTGTCGTCGCCGGCATCGAAGACCGGATGGATGGCGACGACCGATCCGAGCGCGTCCGCGGCCTGCCAGAACGGATCCAGGGCGGGATCGTCGAGAACGCCGCCTTTTCCCTTGGGCTGCGTTCCGATCATCGTCCCGCCGAAGCCCTGCCGGTGCGCTTCATGCAAGACCTCCGCGGCCAGCGTGCTATCCTGCAGAGGCAAGACGGCAAGGCCGACAAGCCGGCCGCCGCTATGCCTTTCGGCCTCCTTGAGATGGCGGTTGATGATGCGGGCCCAGGCGGCGCCTTCCGCGGCGGGCAGATCATTGCCGAACATGTCGAGCCAGCCGGCGACGACCTGCCGTTCGATGCCGTTCTCGTCCATCCATTGCAGCCGTTTGCCAAGGTTCGTCAGGCCCGGAGACACCGGCCTGGTCGGCGGCTTGCCGGCGAAGGAGAAGGCGATGCCGCCGTCCTTCGAGATGATTTCGACTCCCGGGAATTCGCTTTTCCTGTCCTGGAGCTCCTCGAGCAGGGATAGCGGCACGAAATGGGCATGGGCGTCGATGATCATTGGCTGGTTACGCCTTCCTCTTGCGCAGCGGCGATCGCGTCGCTCACGCGGCTCATCCGGATGGGTAGTCTGTCGAGTGTGACGCGCCAAGGCGCCACCGCGTCCTGCATGGCCGAGGAAATCGCGGCCGGCGCGCCGAGATAGCCACTTTCGCCCGAGCCCTTCTGGCCGAATTCCGTCAGCGGCGAGGGCGTGCAGTGATGGACGATCTCGACAGGGGGAATCTCGTGCGTCGAGGGCATGAGATAGTCGAGGAAGCTCTGCGTCATGAGCTGTCCTTCCGCATCGTAGACGAACTCCTCAAGCAGCGCCGCGCCGATGCCGTGGGCGATGCCGCCGAGCGTCATGCCTTTCACGATGTGCGGATTGATGACGGTGCCGCAGTCATGGCCGATCACGTAGCGGTGGATTTCCGGCTTCGCCAGGACGGGATCGAAACTCAGGAGGACGAGATGGAACTCGAAGGAGTAGCAGGGATACATCTGCACCTTGCCGTCCTTCGGGAGGGCAACGCCTGTCGGCACCTGCTGGATGAAGGAGGCGGTGAGACCGGGGCTGGTCCCCGGAGGCAGTTCGTGAAACCGTCGATGGGCAATCTCGACGATGTCGCTCCAGCCGAGCCTTGATCCGCCTGGCCCGATCACGTCGCCCCCATCATAGACGAGATCCCCGACCGGCACCTTCATCCGGTTCGCGGTGATGGCGAGCATCTGCCGTTTCAGATCCTTCGCCGCATTCGACGCCGCGCCGCCGAGCATCACCGCCATGCGGCTTCCCACGGGCGAATTGCCGGGCAGGCTGGCAAGCGAATCCGGCCGCACGACCCGGATGCGATCGGGATCGATTTCCAGCACCTCGCCCACGACCGTCGCCGCCAGCGTCTCGTGCCCCTGTCCGGACGAGGTCGTGTGGATGTTGACGGTCACGTCGCCGAGCGCGTCGACGATGATGCGGCTGCTCTCCATCCATGTCGACGTCCGGTTCTTCTCATTGAGGAGCGGTTCGAACGACGAGTTTCCGCCGGACGGTTCGAGGCATGCGGCGAGGCCGACGCCTGCGCAAAGCCCTTCGCCGCGCAGCCGGTCCCGTTCCGCCAGCAGCGCCTCGTAGCCGGCCGCCGCGACGACCTTTTCGACCACGGCGTGGTAGTCGCCGCTGTCATAGGTGCTGCCCGACGGGATGAGGTAGGGGAACTGGTCGGCGCGGATGAAGTTGCGTCTGCGCAGATCCAGCCGGTCCATGCCCAGGTGGTCCGCGACCCGGTCCATCATCGATTCGATGGCGTAGTTGGTCGGCGACTGGCCGAATCCGCGCACCGCTTCCTGGACGGTCTTGTTGGTCGTGACCGACATCGCGCGATACTCGACGGACTTGATCCGGTAAGGGCCGACGATCGCGCCGATCGGCTTGCCGAGCTGGAAAGGCGCCCGCCCGGCATAGGCGCCGGCATTGTCGAGCGCCCGCATCCGCATCGAATTGACCCGTCCGTCGCGGTCGAATGCCGCCTCGACATCGAAAATGCGCTCCGGCCCGTGTGCGTCGCCGGCACGCATGTTCTCCAGCCGGTCTTCGATCAGGCGGACGGGGCGACCGAGCTTGCGAGCGAGATAGCCGGCTAGAACCGTCTGCTTGATGCCCCGCTTGACGCCGTAGCTGCCGCCGACATCCACGTCGTAGTGCACGCGCACCGCATTGCCGGGCAGCTTCAGGGCGCGCGCGATCTGGTCGGCATACTTTGGCATCTGGATCGACGCCCAGACGTCGAGGATACCGCTCCAGGGATCCCACCGGGCGATGACGCCGAAGGTCTCGATGGGGACCGTCGAACTGCGACCCCAGGTGACGCGGAACGACAGCCGTTCTTCCGAACGGCTGAAATCGTCCTCCACCGCGCCCCAGGTAAATGTGCGGTCCAGGAGCACGTTCGACCCGTGCCTGGGGTGGACGGGGAGGCTGTGCGGCGAAACCGCCTCCTCGGCGTCGATCACGAAGCCGAGCGGTTCCACCTCCACGCGCACCTTTTCGGCGGCGTCCTCGGCGAGCCTGCGGCTCTCCGCCACGACAGCGGCGATCCATTCGCCGGCATACCTGTTCTGTCCCACGGCGAGCGGGAATCGCTTCACCTCCGGGGTGTCGAGCCCGTTCATCATCGGGTTGGTCGCCGCGGAGAGTTCCTGCCCATCGAGCACCGCGATGACGCCGGGCATCGCCAGGGCTTCCGCGCCGTCGATGGCGACGATCCGGGCGGCCGGATGCTGCGCCGCCACCAGCGCGACATGCAGCGTGCCGGGAAGATCGATGTCGGCGACGAAGCGGCCGCTCCCCGCCACGAAGCGGCGATCCTCGCGCACCCGGCGGTCAGTGGAGACAAATCTGCGCGAAACGACTGTCATCCCGCGTCGTCCAGTGCCGGGCGAAGGTTGTTCTGGCGAAGCCGCCGCGCTGCCAGCGCGACGGCCTCGATGATCTGGCCGTAGCCCGTGCAGCGGCAGATGTTTCCCGACAGCGCATCGCGGATTTCATGGTCGGTGGGATCGTCGTTCTTCGCCAGCAGGCCGGAGGCGGCGAGGATCATGCCGGGCGTGCAATAGCCGCATTGCAGGCCGTGGGTTTCGCAGAAGGCGTCCTGGACGACGTCGAGTTCTCCCGGTCCCGGCGCCAGGCCCTCGATCGTCGTGATCGCGATGCCGTCGCACTGGACGGCGAGCATCAGGCAGGAGCGGACCGCGGCGCCATCCGCGAGGACGGTGCACGCTCCGCAGACCCCATGCTCGCATCCGGTATGAGTTCCCTTGAGCCCGAGAAGGTCGCGCAGGGCGTCCAGCAGCGTGATCCTGGGCTCCACGTCGATCTCGCTCGTCGTCCCGTTCACGGTCAGGGGAACTCTCACGCCGCATCCTCCATCGCGACCGCGTGAGCGTCGCCGATCGCCTGCATCGCCAGCTGTATCGCCGCTCGACGGCGGTAGCTCGCGGTCGCGTGCAGATCCCCGACGCATTCGAGGTCGGCGAGCGCGGCCGCGACCACGCCCGCGACACGGTCAAACGCGAACGGCGTTCCGTCGAGTTCGGAGAGGTCGACGTTCACCGGAACATCGCCGACGCCTCCGACGCCGAGCGCGATCGAGGCGCATGTGCCATCGCCGTGCAGCACGACCTGGGCGCCTGCCGACGCAACGGCGTAGTCGCCGCGCCGCGCGGCGATCTCGCGGAAGCCTGCGCCGACGCGTCCCTTGGGCCGCCGCGGAAACGCGACATGGGTCAGGAGGCCGGACGGCGGCGCGGTGGTAATCGTCGGCCCGATGAAGAAGTCCACGGGCTCGAAACGGATCTCCTCGTCGCCGTCGCGATAGACGATCGAGGCGCCGAGTATCGTGGCCGCGAGCGCGATCTCGGCGGAGGGATCCGCGTGCGCAATCGAGCCCCCGATGGTCCCACGCACCCGGGTCGGGGGATGGCCGACGTTGGAAAGGGCGAGCCTCAGTAGCGGCGCTTCGCGAGCCACCAGAGCGGAGTCGAGCGCCTCGGCCTGCGTCGTCGCCGCCCCGATGCGCAGCGTATCGCCGGCGAGATCGATGCCCGTCAGTTCCCGCATGCGCGTCACGTCGACCAGCGCCGAAGGCCTGGCCAGGCGCATGGCGAGCATGGGAATGAGCGTCTGGCCCCCGGCGAGCACGCGTGCTTCCGGATTGGCGGCGAGAAACGCGCAGGCTTCACCGATTGAAACAGGACGGAAATAATCGAATGGAGCTGGTTTCATGTCCCGTGCCGTCTCGGCGTCGTCATGAGGTCGGTGTCATCCAAGAAGCAGACCTCGTCCAATCGGCTCCAGCACGGTGATGCGCTGTTTGGAGATGAGCGGGCCGTCGGGCTCGGACGCGGCCTTCGCGGCCTTCCACCCCTCGTCGGCGGAGAACGACGCCCAGGCTCGCTTGCGCGCCGCATCGTCCGCATGGCGCGTGAGATAGGTCAGCATCCCTGTTTCGGTGTCGATGAAGACGCCGACGAGGTCGATGCCGTGACCGGCGAAGCGGGGCGCCACCTCGGCAAGGAACCGCTCGCGTACCGCGTCGGCCTTTCCTTCGGCATGTTCGTAGACGCGCAGGTCGTAGATCAATTCTCGCTCCCTCGAATTTGTCCGTCAGCCAAGGGGCACGCCGCCGCCTGCCAGATCCTTGCGCAGGTCGGTGGGCAGGTTGAACAGGCGCGCCGCATTGAGGCCGAGGATGTTGCGCTTCGACTGTTCGTCGAGGAACGGCAGGTCGGTGATCATCGACGGAAGGTCGAAATCGAAATGCGGCCAGTCTGACGAATACATGAGCTGCGTCTTCGCATTGATCATCTCGAACGTATTCTCTAGCGCCTTCTTGTGGGTCACCTCCATCGGCTGGGTGGTGTAGAAGCAGTTCTCGCGCATGTAGTCGCTGGGCATCCGCTTCAGTTGCGGCGCCTCGGACTGGCGCATCAGGTACTGGTCGTCGAGCCGTTGCATGAGGAAGGGTACCCAGGCCAGGCCGCTCTCGACCCAGATGCTGTTGAGCCTGGGAAAACGCTCTGGGATGCCGTTCAGGATCCAGTTCGTCATGTGCACCATGTTGCACCAGACGAATCCAAGCGCGTGCATGCCGAGAAAGCGATTGACGGTGGCCAGCGACTGGTCCTGCCAGTGATAGCCGGCGTGGAAGGCGATCGGCTTGCCCAGTTCCTCGATACGCGCGTAGACCGGCATGTAGTCGTTGTGATGCACGGGCTTGTAGCGCGTGCTGGTGACGGTGAAGCCGACCACGCTCTTGAGATGTCCGAACTCCTCCACCATCCGCACGCATTCGCTGGGCGTGTTGAAGGGCAGATAGATTAGGGTCTTGATGCGGTCGTCCGCGGCCATGATCTTGTCCATGGTCCAGCGCGTGTATGCGCGGGCGAGCCAGATCTCCATTTCCGGCTGCGGATGCATGCCCAGGAACAGCATCGGCGTCGGGAAGACGATCATGTAGTCCGCGCCGAGACTGTTCATGGCGCGCCGCGTCAGCGTCACGTCACGGTGGACGCTGGTGTCCTCCACCTTCTCGCGCTGGTCGTCCTGGTGGGGTATGCGTCCGCCGACGCTCTGGTAGCGCAGGCCCAGATCGCCGTTCAGCCCGTAGGGCGGCGCGCCGATGCGCTGCTGCTGGTAGTTCATCGCGTTCTCGCGGACGACCGGATCCTCGATGTACTGGACGACCTCCTTCCAGGAGACGGTCTCGACGTGATGGGCGTCGACGTCGCAGACGAACCAGTCCTGCAGGCCTCGCTTCATCGCGTCGCGGCGCGAATGCTCGAGCAGGTCGCGCGTGTCGGTGAAAATGCTGATTTCCTGCTCGCGGAGCGGGATCGCCCTCGGCGTCACGTCGCTCTTCATGGTCATTCCTTCTCGATGTCGGGCCTGTGGCGGAACCAGATCGACAGTTCCATGGGGCTCAGGTTCATGGCGCGCAGCAATTCGGACACCGCGGTCAGCAGTTCGGTCGCGGTGATCTCTTCGTCGCCACGTCCGTGCAGGGGACGAAAGGTCCTCTCCTCGCCGTCGGTCTTGGCGGCGTAGAGCCGGACCACGGCGGTCATGATCTTGGCGACCGCCTCGTCGGAGACGCGAGACTGTTCTCCCGCTCCGACCAGCGTCTTCGAATCCACCAGCAGGTCGCTCGCCATCTCGTCGATCCACGCATAGGGATCGTTGCGCCGCGCGAGCGCGCCGCGGACCCGGTCGACGTCAAACGCGGACATAGATCTTTCCCTCGCGCACGACGTGCTCCGCGCGTCTGAGCGCGATCCGCGGATTGCCGGGATGCCGCCCCGTCTTCAGGTCGTATTCGTAGCCGTGCCAGGGGCAGACGATGTTTATCTCGGTCTCCGACTGCTGCATCATCCTGACCGTCCCGTCTTCGGCGACCGGCTCGAGGACCCTGCGGTAGATGCGTCCCTGGCAGACGGGTCCGCGCATGTGGGCGCAACGGTTGAACCAGGCGTGGATCTCTCCCTGCACCCTGAAGACGCCGACCTGCTTGTCGCCGCACTCGACGACGAGCCGGCCCATCTCCGCCAGATCGTCGTCATCGCATACGTAATATTCGGTCACTTTCGGCCTCCGGACGCGCTCGTTCAGCCCGCCCGCTGCCCGGCGGGAGCGATGAAGATACCGTCTTCGACGAAGCGCCGGATGGGCTGGGCGTCCGAGCGGTCGGCCTGGTCTCCGGGCAGGGTGTCGTTGTACATGTTGATGGGGTAGATCGGCTTGTCGTACATGGTCCGGAAGGCTTCGGATCGGATCTGGGTCAGCCAGTTCTGGCGCGGATCCATGCGGCGCCGACGCAGCGCCTCGATGTTGATCTGCGCCGCGGTGACCGATTCGCCCGGATAGGGAATCCGCTGCGTGATCGCGCCGTGGAAGTCGACCACCATCGAGTTTCCCGGATAGGCGTTCATCGGATTGCCGGGCACGTGCAGATGTCCGGGCGCGCAGGCCACCACCCACATCGTGTTGAACGCGGCATGGGCGCGATTGGTGACTTCCCACAGGTCCTGCGGCGGCGATCCGTCGGGCTCGGCCATGCCGCTCGACCGGATCAGCACCTCGCAGCCCTGCAGCGCCATGGCGCGCGAGTGTTCGGAATAGAACGCCTCGTTGCAGATGAGATAGCCGAGCTTGCCGATCTCGGTCTCGACGACCGGGAACATGCACGACAGCACGTCCCCTTTCTTGCGACCGTACTTGCCGTCCATGAATTCCAGGTAGCGGTCCCAGACGTCGTGGGGGCTGACGTCGTCGCGGCCGCGATAGGGCAGGTAGGGGCAGTATTTGTGCCGCTTGTAGATCACCTCGCCCTGGGGATCGATGATGAAGCCGCAGTTGAACGCGATGTCCTCGCTGAAGTCGGGCATCACCTCGTGCACGTTGCCGGCGATGTAGGTCTTGAACTCCCGCGCCTTCTCGGCGAGCGCCTCAATCTCCGGCCCGGGCACGGTGATGGCCATGTCCCTGGCCACCTTGGCGAAGATCGTGTCGTAGGGCGCCGCATTGTCGTTCCAGCCTTGCAAGAATACTTCCGGAAACACGACGAGTTTGAGCGGCGCGTATTCCCTGAAGGCCAGTCTCCGGGCACCGTATCCGAACAGTTCCAGGCACCGGTTCAGGTTGGCCTCCCGGATCTGTTCGCGCTTCTCGATGCCGACGCGGTTGGTCTGCATCATGACGACGGTATAGAGATCGGACATCTATCGGACTCCATTCGTTTACTGCGTTCGGCGCTCACATGAAGCCTGGCAGGAAGGTGGCGATCTGGGGGAAAAGCAGCAGGATGAACACCATCACGATCTCGGCGGCGAGAAAGGGAAGGATCCCCTTGAAGATGGTGGAAAGCGGCACGTCCTTCGCGACCCCCTTGATGACGAAGACGTTGATGCCGACCGGAGGCGTGATCAGCGCCATCTCCATCGCGATGACGACGAAGACGCCGAACCACAGCGGGTCGAAGCCCAGATGCAGGCTCACCGGATAGAAGATCGGCAGGGTGAGCAGCAGAAGGGCGAGGGAATCCATGAAGGTCCCGCCGATCAGGTAGATGACGAGGATGATCAGCATCACCATGGAGGGATCCATGTCGAGCCCGATGACCCAGGACGCCGCGACATTCGGTAGCTGCGTCAGCGACAGGAACCGTCCGAAGATCGTGGCTCCGGCGATGATCAGCATGATCATCGCCGTGCTTCCGAGGGTGGATCGAATGGCCTCCACGAAGCCCGCCCATTTCAACTGCCGTCGCGCCAGACCGATCAGGATGATGGCGGTCACGCCGGCCGCGCCCGCCTCCGTCGGCGTGAAGAACCCCAGGAACAGGCCCCCCATGATGATCACGAAGATCGCCACGACCTCGCCGGAGTTGGAAACCGTCACGCGCAGCTTCTCCCTCCAGGTGGAGGGATCGGCAGGTGGACCAACGAGGTCCGGCCTGAAGAAGGTGACGGTCGCGACGGTGATGACGAAGAGGGCGGTGAGGATCAGACCGGGGATCAGGCCGGCGATGAACAGCTTGCCGATCGAGTTCTCCGTCATGATGCCGTAGATGACGAAGGTGACGCTGGGCGGAATGAGGATGCCCAGCGAACCGGCCGCCGCCACGCAGCCCGTGGCCAGCGCATCCGAATAATTGTAGCGCCGCATCTCCTGGAGTGACACCGCGCCGATCGTCGCCGCCGTCGCCGGGCTGGAACCGCAGCATGCCGCGAAGGCCGCGCACGCCATCACCGTCCCCATGGCGAGACCGCCGCGCACCTTGCCGAAGAGGACGTGGCCCGCCCGGTACAGCCGTTCGCTGAGGCCGGTCTGGAACGCTATCATTCCCATCATGACGAAGAGCGGAATGACGGTCAGCGTGTAGGAGCTGAACACTTCCCAGGTATCGAGCGCCAGCACGTTGAGAGCAGGCTGGAAGCCTATCATGTAGGCGATACCGAGGAAGCCGAGCAGCGCGATGTCATCCCGGTTGAGACCGCAGACCACAACATCCGAAAGCGCCCCGTCGACGGCCTCGACGGCTTTCACGCGCACCGTCCCGGCAGACACCCACGTCCCGTTCGCCAGCTTGAATTCCTCGGCAAGCCGCCCGTCAAAGGCGAGGCCCCTGTCGGGATTTTCCGGGTCCTTGAACTTCACCGCATCGCCGAGCTTGTAGAAGCCTTCCTCGTCGAAGGTCTCGGCGGTCTTGGCCGCATCGCGGTAATACCCCGGCGTGATCGTCGGCCCCTTGAGCCGGGCCTCGAGCTTGCCGCCCGATGGCACCAACTTGAGCACCAGCCCGCGCGCCGGCACGCCGACGTTGCCGGCTTGGTCCTGCACCTCGGTGAAGGCCAGCGCGAAGGGCGACGTCTCGGTCGAGCCGAGACCCGTGGCCAGCACCACGTCGCGGCCCGTGGCCTTGCGCCCGATGGCCGCGA